>NZ_LPVS01000082.1:0-153227 GCF_014843905.1 Mesorhizobium silamurunense
TACCCCCGAGTCATAACGCCGCGGCCGCCACCGGTTTTGCCCCGGTTACGCAGAGCGTTCATAAGCTGTTCATGCCGCCAGCGCTTTTGTGGATCTCCAGGGTAGTAGGCGGTGCAAAAAACAACTTTTACAAGCTTTTCTGAGACGGAAGGGATGATGATTTCCCCGAGCCGCCAAAGATTGCACCACTTCAAGAAATCCTCGTTTAGGTCCTTTACAGAGTGGTAAAGATTGAACCCGTCGACATAAAGCGCGGACCTAATAGGCACGTTTCCCCGCCTTGACTTTTTAGCCGGACTCAATCATATAAACGCTATCACCGCGACGGGATACGTCCCTAGCACACCCCAGGCTCCGGCTTGGGGTTTCGCGTTTAAGGCCCCTTATTTTTTGTCAGGCCAGCGCAGAAATCACACCTTCCTCAGCCTCACCCCAGCGCCCCCGCCATTCTCGGGGATGAACTCGACGCCAGCGGATTCGAGAGCAGCGCGCATTGCCGCCAGATTGTTGACTGACGGGACACGGCGCCCCTTTTCGAAATCGCGAATTGTGCTCTCGCTGAGGTTGGATCGGCCGGCCAACTCCTGCTGCGACCAGTCTATCAGGCCTCGTGCTGCTCGCGACTGTGAAGGCGTCATAGACATTTCCTGCTGCATCTCCTGTTCCGCGAAAACCGTCTACCACAAACGAATTTCGTTGACACTTGTTTAGTTTAACGCTTTACAAGAATGGTAAACGCTTTTCGTTGAAAGGACGAAATCATGCCGAACACCCATGTTCCGGCCGCCGGCGAAGCCATGCCCGCTGCCCAGCCTACCATCATCGTCGGGCGGTTTTCCCGCCGCGCCCTGCTTGGCGCCATAGCGTCTGTTCCCGCCGTAGGGACGGCTGCGGCGGCGCTACCATCTGCCGGCACAGACGACCACGTCATGAGCCTACTGCGCCAATGGCAGGGCCTGAATGCTTCGATTGATGACGACATGCCAGACGAGCGCTCCCGGATCTTCGACGCCATGGCCGTCATTGAGGCGACCATGCTGGCAGCGCCGGCAAGGACGCCTGTGGAGTTCGCCGCTCAGTATCTGGTCAGCGGCATTCTCGATGTTGAACAAACATCGCTCTACGTCCACGCCCTCGCTCTGACGGGGGCAAGGTCATGAACGCCCACACGCCCGTTCTAAAGCCCTACGGCATGCCTGCAGGCGTCGATCCTCGCCAATGGCGCCAATTCCGTTGAGAAACGCCTGAACGACCTACTAGACCGCGCCATGTCGCTGATCACCGCATTGGATCTCATGGAGGCCGATTGCGATCTGGAGGACACCGCCGACGGTGAACCCTATCTGGGCTGGACAGAACGCGGGCCAGTTGCCGGCGGCTCAGATGACGACGCGAAGGGGACGACTCGGACCTGGAGGACAGTGGCGACGAGCACGAGGCCTCGCTCGGCTGGACTGTGACGGTCAACCAAGAGCATGCGCTGGCGGCGGGCGTTGCCGATACCGCTTTCTTCGATGGCGAGCAGGACGCGGGCGACGAGCCAGAGCTTGTCGCCGATGGCGAAACGATCATGTGGAGCGACGATCTCCAGTCGCAGGAAGTGCTGGTGTCGCTATGAGCACGGTGCCCGAAATGCCCGACAGCGACGAAGCAGAATTCCTGCATCTGCTGCGGCGATTGACTCCTGCGAAATTGCGGGAGGTCGCTTCCGAATTCAGGCGGCGCTTCGATGATGCCAATGCCATCGCAATGAGTGAAGGGCTGAACGCTCTTGCCAATGCCCGCGAAATGAACGGGTGAAGGTGCACCGATTGTGCGGGTTGCAGAAGAACCCGCACAAATCACATTGGCCCGCTGCCTCACGGTGGCGGGCTTTCTTATGTGGCACAAAAGTCACGCAGCTTGAATATGCAGAGCCTCAACCGGCGCGAGCTTATTATCCAGCTAAGCGAGGCGTACCGTCTTGCCGTCGAGGGGCAACGGGGCCACTGGAGCGCTCGCTGCGGCAACGTAGCGGGCGCTTCCCATTAGCGCGATGGCGATTCCCCCAGGCTTCAACATCGGCTTCGTCTCGGGCGTTTCTGGTGTCTCGGCTACCCATACGGCTACCCACGTCAGCTTTTACTAGGGTAGCCCCGACGTAGGGTGAGAGGCGAATTGTCTAGGAATTTCAACGTGGTGCGGACGACGGGAATCGAACCCGTACGATCAGAGATCGAGGGATTTTAAGTCCCTTGCGTCTACCAATTCCGCCACGTCCGCAGGCGAGCCCTTTTCAGATGCCAGCCGGAAGCCGTCAAGCCATGTTTGAGGGCATGCTGTCCTTCCGTGAAGCACGACAGCGTAAAACCGGCGCTGCAGCGTCAATTGGCGGTGTTAGACATGGGAGACTATCCGAACCGAGCTTATCGGCATTTTTCTAGCCAACATCCCGCCTGAATGCGCACTTGCGATGGCAAAAAGCCCGCCTGGGACGGCTGGAAGAGGGCCTCAGGCAACGCCAGCCGGAAAGATCGCTTCGGCTGATCCTGGATAGTGGCGCGATCGCGGAATTACGCCTCCGGAGGCATACGCTAGATTATTCACGTGGCAGATTTGATCTGCCGAGGCCGGCGTCTATCAGGCCCTACCCATTCCCCCGCCCCCTGCGGGCGCCGGCCTTCATTCCTCTCAGAACTTGTAGCTGAAGTTCACGCCCAGCGTGTGCAGCTTCACGTCCTGGTCGCGGTCGGAGAAGTCGTCCGGGACGTCGAAATGCTCCTTGCCGAAATCGTAGTAGCGGTATTGCGCGCCAACGACGATATTGTTGCTCAGCGCGTAGTCGACCCCGGCGCCGATCGTCCAGCCGGCGCTTGTGTGGGTCTTGGCGAAGCTGGGTCCGGCCTCTTGCGACGTCTCGATGCTGGCGAAGGCGACGCCGCCAACGCCGTAGATCAGCCAGCGATCGACCGCCAAGCCGGCCTCGGCATTGACCGATCCGAACCATTTGATGTCGGTGCCAACAGAATTTCCGGGGCCCAGCAGGGCCGAACCGTCGGTCGAGGAATAGTTGAGCTCGGCCCGCGCGCCGATCACCGCCTGGCTGAACTGCCACAGGCCGGCGACATGGCCGCCGACAAAGCCGCCGTCGAGATCGGGCGAGGCAGCGAACGGCTCGCCTTCGGTGCCGGAGATGTCGGAGGAGCCCCAGCCATAGCCGGCCTGGAGGCCGGCATAGTAACCCGTCCAGTCGAAGCCTGGCGCGGTCATGGGCAGGTCGGCGCCTGCGTCAGCGGCCAAGGTCGACCCGGACAGCAAGGCGAAAAAGCCGGCACTGGCAAGCGTCAGGCGACCCATCGAGCGCTCCGAAATGGCGGTTTCGAAAAACTCCTCGGCGCAACCTAGCGTTATTCGCCCGGAAACGGAATTGTATTCCTGCAACAGTGGTTTACGTCGGCGGGTTGCGGACGCGATCCTCCAGATCGCGCTGTTTCTCCTCGGGCGAGGCCAGATGGCTGAAAGCGTACTCGGCAAGTAACGAGCCGGCGATGAAGATGGCGATCGGCACGGCCCATGCCCAGAGCGAATGCAAGGTGAAGAAGGCCAGGCCGGCGCAACATGCCGACAGCACGAAAATTGCCAACCGGATCGCCTGTGCCATCTCTTTTTGCACCCCGAACGGCAGCCTGAGCGCTCAGTCTACGCGATTTTCGCCCTGCCGGAGGAGAGATATCGAGAACTGGGTCTGCCTTAAAAACAAACCAGTTTTGCCAACTGGTCAAAACCGCGCCCGCTTGGCACAGTCGGGCAAACAGGAGTCCGTCATGGCGAGCCGCACCAATCCAACAAAACCCAAGCCCTGGACCGAGGTGGCGACGCATCTGGTCGACGTCGCGATGGGGCGCAAGCCCGCCGATCTCGTGATCCGCAACGGCCGGTGGGTGAATGTCCATTCGGGCGAGATCATCCCCGGCACCGACATTGCGATTGCCGCCGGGCGCTTCGCTTATTGCGGGCCGAATGCCGGCCACGCGATCGGGCAGGGGACCAAGGTGGTCGATGCCGGCGGACGCTATCTGGTGCCAGGCCTTTGCGACGCGCACATGCATGTCGAAAGCGGCATGGTGACGGTGACGGAATTCTGCCGCGCGGTGATCCCGCACGGCACCACCTCGATGTTCATCGACCCGCACGAGATCGCCAATGTGCTGGGCCTGCCGGGCGTCCGCCTGATGCATGACGAGGCTGTCGCGATGCCGATCAACGTGCATGTGCAGATGCCGTCTTGCGTACCTTCGGCGCCCGGCCTGGAACATGCCGGCGCCGAGCTTACGGTCGCCGACGTCGCCGAGGCGATGACCTGGGAAAACATCATCGGCCTTGGCGAAGTGATGAACTTTCCGGGCGTCGCCGCCAACGATCCGGTGATGTCGGGCGAGATCGCCGAGACGATCAAGGCCGGCAAGACGGTCGGCGGCCACTATGCCTCGCGCGACCTCGGCCTGCCGTTCCATGGCTATGTCGCCGGCGGCGCCGAGGACGATCATGAAGGCACGCGCGCGGAGGACGCGATCGCGCGCGTGCGCCAGGGCATGAAGGCGATGCTGAGGCTGGGGTCCGCCTGGTACGACGTCGCGGCGCAGATCAAGGCGGTCACCGAAGGCGGCGTCGATCCGCGCAATTTCATCCTGTGCACCGACGACAGCCATTCCGGCACGCTGGTGCATGAAGGGCATATGGACCGCGTGGTGCGGCACGCCATCAGCCAGGGCCTGAAGCCGGTGACGGCGATCCAGATGGCGACGCTCAACACCGCCCAGCATTTCAGGCTGGAGCGCGAGATCGGCTCGATCGCGCCCGGTCGGCTGGCCGATCTTTTGATCGTCTCCGATCTCGCCCAGATGGCAATAGACGAGGTCTATGGCCGCGGCGTCAGGCTGGCCAAGGCCGGCAAGCTCGAGATCGACATTCCGGCCTATGATTATCCGCAGACGGCGAAGAATACGGTCAAGCTCGGCAAGAGGCTCAAGGCGGCGGATTTCGACATCGCCGCACCTCAGGGCGCCAACGAGGTGCGGGCGCGGGTGATCGGCGTGATCGAGAACCAGGCGCCGACGCGGGCGCTGGAGGCCGACCTGCCGGTCGAGGACGGGCTGGTCGCCATGGACCGCCGCAACGACATCTGCCAGATTGCCCTGGTGGAGCGCCACAGGGGCACGGGCGGCGTCACCAACGCCTTCGTTTCTGGCTTCGGCTACATGGACGACTGCGCCATGGCCTCGAGCGTGGCGCATGACGCTCACCACATCATCGTCGTCGGCACCAACAAGGAGGACATGGCTTTAGCGGTCAACCGGCTGGGCGAGGTTGGCGGCGGCGTCGTGCTTTATTCCAAAGGCAAGGAACTGGCGCTGGTCGAGATGCCGATCGCCGGGCTGATGTCGGACGAACGCGCCGAGATCGTCGCGGCCAAAGCCGAGCAATTGACCGAGGCGATGCGCAAGGTCGGTTGCTCGCTCAACAACGCCTATATGCAGCATTCGCTGCTGGCGCTGGTGGTTATCCCGGAGCTTAGGATCTCAGACGTCGGCCTTGTCGACGTGACGACGTTCCAGAAGGTCGATCTATTTGTGTGAGCGGGGCGGCGTCAGCTGATCATCCGCCGGTGGCGATGGTCAGCACCTTGAACGGCGTGGTGATGACCACCTCGGCGACCGAGCCGACCGCCTTGCCGAGACCCTGGCCGATATTATTGAGCTGCGTCGGATCGGGCTCATCGGAGGCAAGGCCGGCAGGCGTACGCAAGCGATTGCCGAGCAGCTGCACCAGGATCGGATTGTCGGCGAACTTGGCATGGTTCAACTGGTCACCGCCCTTGGTTTGGGTCAGATCGACAACCGTCACGCCGTAATTGGCGAGATCAGCCGCGTTGCCATAGTCGCCGACGCGGGGCTTGTCGCCGGAAATGAAGCTGGACAGCTTGAGCGCCCGGTCGTCGCCCGAGAGCAGGATGGCGAACGGCTTGTCGGGCTTGCCGTAGCGGATCATCTGCTTCTTGAAGACATCGACGTCGATGTCGGGCGAGGCGAGGATGACATAGCCGAGCTTGCCGTTGAGATCGCGGTCGCCGGTGATGGCGAGCTGACGCAAAGCTTCCATCGTCAGCCAGGTCCCCATCGAATGGGCGATTATGTCGATGCTTTTGGCGCGTGACTTGGCAAGCATCCTCAGCGTCGCCTCGAGGTCGTCGCGCGCGGCGGTGGAGCTGTCCTTGTCATAGATGTAGCCGGTCGTCTTGGCGCTCGATGCCCACGAGAACAGCACCGGCGTGCCCGGATAGTTCGTGTCGTGCGCGATCTGCGTCAGGCGGTAAACGCCATCGTCGAAGCCGTTGTTGAAGCCGTGCACGAAGACCAGGGCGCGGTCGCCGCGTATGGCAATATCGGCGCCGACCGCCTTGGCGAATTGCGAAGCGTCGCCGTAGTGGACGACATCGGTGGCGGTGAACTGCTTGGCCGGATTGCTGTCGGCCGAACCCTTGGCGCGCTCGATCGCGCCGACCTGATGGATCTTTGGAACCGTGACATCGACACGGGCATAGCTGGTGGTCAGCGAACGGTCGCCATCGAAAACCTGCCGCGGGTCCTTGGTCGCCTGCTGGCGGGTCGTGGCGACGAAGATCCCGTGCTTGGCCGCTATGTCCGATGCGGGGACCGTAACGGCCGTCCGGCTGAGCAGGTCATGCGCGCTCCGCCCGGCGCAGCCCGACAGGACAAGCGCAAAGGCAAGGCCAAGGACGATCTTCGAACGCACGATCACCCGGGGTCCCCCAAGGGCGGCAAACCTCTCCTGCCACTTCGATAAAGCCAGAGCCGAGCCCGGTCCAGTTCAAAGTCGGTGCAGGCCAGCAACCGCGTGAACACGGTTACTGGGTGGCGAGCTGGCTGATGCGGTCGGTGACGTCGCGGTCGCTGGCAAAGCCATCATCCTCGCGCAGCCGCTGGCCGATCATCTTCACCAGCACCGGGTTGTCGGCGAATTTGGTGTGGTTGAAGCTGTCGCTGCCCTTCTCTTTGGAGAGGTCGACGACCGTGACGCCATAGGAGGCGAGATCGGCCGCGTCCCTGTAGTCGCCGACGCGCGGCCGTGAGCCGGCAATCAGGCCGGAAAGCCGAAGCGCGCGGTCGTCGTCCGACAGGAGCAGGATGAAGGGCTTGTCGGGCTTGCCGTAGCGGCGCATCTGGCTCTTGAAGACATCGACATCGATGTCGGGCGAGGCCAGAACGACGTCGCCGAGCTTGCCGCCGAGGTCGCGGTCGCCGGTGATGGCGATCTGGCGCAGCGTCTCCATCGTCACCCAGGTCCCCATCGAATGCGCGACGATGTCGATGCGCCGCGCACCTGTCTGCGCGAGCATCCTCAGCGTCACTTCCAGCTGGTCGCGGGCGGCGGCGGCACTTTCCTTGTCATAGACATAGTCGGTGGTCTTGGCGCCTGAAGCCCAGGAGAACAGCACCGGCGTGCCGGGATAGCCGGAATCGTGGACGATCTGGGTCAGCCGGTAGACGGCGTCGTCGAAGCCTGTGTTGTAACCATGGACGAAGACCATGACGCGGCCGCCACGCGCATCGATATCGGCGTTGAGCGCGCCAGCGAATTTCGGCTGCGTGTCGTAGCCGACGACCTCGGAAGCCATGAAATATTTGGTCGGGTCGTTCGACTTGCCGCGCGAGCGCCGCTCGATCTGGCCGGTCTGGTGGACCGGCGGCACCGTGACGTTGACGCGGGCATAGTTCAGCGTCGCCGAGCGTTCGCCGTCGAAGACCTTGTTCGGATCGTCGGAGCGCTTGCGGGTGGTGGTGATGAAGATCGAGTGATTGCCGGCAATCTCGGTCGCCGTCGTCGGTACGACGACGCTGCCCAGAATTTCCTGTGTCTGCCGCCCTGCGCAGCCTGCGATCGACAGAGCCAGGGCAATGATCAAAAGCGTCTTCACATGCACGTCGAACAAATCCGCTCCTGCCCCAATTGGCCATCCCCCCTCGCGAACCTCCCGGACAGGCGAAGTGCGGCGGAAGTAAGTCGTGTCCAGCGGAAATTTGCTCGGCGGCCGGCGACGGCTCCGGCACTGTTGCGCGAAAGCCAAAGCGATCTAAGCCTGGGGCGGCCGCATCGGTGGCCGCAAAAACCAAACTATGCAATAGGCTTGGGCCGCGAACCACGTGATCCCGGACCCGGTTGCCTCATGAACAGTTTCTCCTCCCGTGTTGCCGCCGCCGCCGAGGCGATCCGCGAGATCTTTCCGGAAACGCCGCTGCAGGAGAACGATTACCTGTCGAAGAAGACCGGCGCCCGCATTCTTCTGAAGCGCGAGGACCTGACCCCGGTCCGCTCCTACAAGATCAGGGGAGCCTTCAATTTCTTCCGCAAGGCGCTCGCTGCCGGCAACAACGCCGAGCTGTTCGTCTGCGCCTCGGCCGGCAACCATGCCCAGGGCTTTGCCTTCGTCTGCCGGCATTTCGGCAAACGAGGCATCGTGTTCATGCCGGTGACGACGCCGCAGCAGAAGATCGACAAGACGCGGCTGTTCGGCGGCGACTTCGTCGAGATCAGGCTGGTCGGCGACTTCTTCGACGATTGCTATCGTGCTGCCTTTGAATTCACCGAAACCGCCGGCGCGCATATGGTGCCGCCCTTCGACCACAAGGACATCATCGAGGGCCAGGCGACGGTTGCCTATGAAATCGCGGCCCAGATGCCTGGCGGGCGCATGCCCGACATCGTCATGCTGCCGGTGGGCGGCGGCGGCCTGGCCGCCGGGGTGACGCACTATTTCGCGGACCGGCACCGCGACACGCGCTTCGTCTTCTGCGAACCGGCGGGCGCGCCGAGCCTCCGCGAGAGCCTGTCCAGCAGCAAGCGGGTCAAGCTCGCCAAGGTCGACAATTTCGTCGACGGCGCGGCGGTGGCCGAGATCGGCCGCGAGCCGCTGCGCCATCTCAAGGAGTTCACCGCCGATGCCGTCCGGCTCGTCCCGGAAAACCGGCTCTGCGCGACGATGATCGAGATGCTCAACGTCGAGGGCGTGGTGCTGGAGCCGGCCGGTGCCTTGGCGATCGATGCGCTCAAGGATTTTTCGCGCAAGGAGATCAGGGGCAAGACCGTCGTCGCGGTCGTCTCCGGGGGCAATTTCGATTTCGAGCGCCTGCCGGACGTCAAGGAGCGGGCGCTGCGTTTCGAGGGGTTGAAGAAGTATTTCATCATCCGCTTCCCGCAGCGGCCGGGCGCGCTGCGTGACTTCCTCGAAATGCTCGGCCCCGACGACGACATCGCGCGTTTCGAGTATCTGAAGAAGTCGGCGCGCAATTTCGGCTCGGTGCTGATCGGCATCGAGACCAAGGACCGGCGCAATTTCGATCTGCTGAAGGCCAATTTCGACGCCGAGGGCGTGCAGTATCAGGACATTACCGACAACGAAACGCTGGCGGGGTTCATCATATGAGCGGGCCAAAAACGAGTGAAAAGGGAGCCGTCTTCGTCGCGCTTTTTTCCGGCATCAATGTCGGCGGCAACCGCATCGTCAAGATGGCGGAGCTAAAGTCGTTCTTCGAAGGCCTCGGCTTCACCGACGTCGCGACCTACGTGCAGAGCGGCAACGTGGTGTTTCGCGCGAAAAAGGGCGATGCTGTCTCGCTGACGAAGCAGCTCGAAGCGGCCTTCGAGAAGAAATGGGGCTTCAATTCGCGCATCATGGTGCGCGATGCCGGCTGGTTCGAGCGGCTGGTGGCAGACAATCCCTATCCGGAAGTGGCCGGGGAGCCGACCAAGCTGCATGCCTATGCCCTGGAGCGCGAGCCGACCGCGGAAGAGACCAAGCGGCTTGCGGAAAAATGCACCGGCCCGGAGCGTTTCGAGATCAAGGGCGACGTGCTCTACCTGCACGCGCCGGAAGGGCTCGGCAAATCGGTGTTCGCCAATCTCATCCCGCGCACGCTCAAGGTGCCGGGCACGGCGCGTAACTGGCGGAGCGTCCTTGCCCTGCTCGAAATTGCGGGCAAGGCCGGCGGCTGATTATTCATTCTGCGCAATTCCGGACGGAAAACCGCGAGGCACTTTTCCTGGAATTGCTCCGGACTCAGGCGACCTGCTGCCAGTCGAAGGTCAGCTCCTCACGGAAGGCGAAGCGCTTGATGTGGTCGGCGACCACGGTTTCCAGGCGCTCGAGCGAGGCAGCGTCGTCAGCGGCAACCGCGATATGAAGAGCCTTGTCGTCGGCATCCATCACGGTGCGGCCGAGCGAAAGCTGGATGGCGCCGTGATGCGGATCGAACTCGACCGGGAACTTGTGCGACCAATGCTTGCAGAGCTGCTGCAGATAGCGGCTGGCATGTTCGGTGGCGACATCGGCGCGGCTGGTCGGCATGAAATTCTCCCGGCGGATCAAGAAAGCGCCAGCCTGGCCAGGCTGGCGCCACTCACGAATAGATAGGCGCTGCCTGGTGAAGCGCCAGGTGAAGCCTCCCTGGGATTACCAGCTTCCCGTGTTCTGCATCGAGGCCCAGGGCTCGGCCTTCGCCTTGGCAGGGCCCTTCTGCAAGAGCTCGATCGAGATGCCGTCCGGCGAGCGGACGAAAGCCATGTTGCCGTCGCGCGGCGGCCGGTTGATGGTCACGCCATTGTCCATAAGCTTCTGGCAGGTGGCGTAGATGTCGTCGACCTCATAGGCAAGGTGGCCGAAATTGCGGCCGCCCTTATACTCTTCCGGATCCCAATTGTAGGTCAGCTCGACCAGCGGCGCCTTCTCGGCAATGCCGTTTTGCTCATCCTCGGGCGCGGCGAGGAAGATCAGCGTATAGCGTCCGTGCTCGTTCTCGTAGCGACGCACTTCCTTGAGGCCGAGCTTGTTGCAGTAGAAATCGAGCGATCGATCAATGTCGGCGATACGGACCATGGTGTGAAGATAGCGCATATCGGGCTCCTCGGAACGTTGCGTGCGGCGCACCATAGGAGCCGCTCCGCCAAAGGGCAATCGTCGGACAAAACGGACGGATCGGTCGATTTCAGGGCCGCGCCGTCGCGCGTCAAGCGGTGCCGGCAAACAACAATTAAGGCTTTCCGGTGCTCAACGGTGAAAAAAGGCACGTCAGGTCTTGCACACCCCGGAAGCCGCGGTGTTAATCTGATGGCAAGAATCAGTAGCGGTTGCAGTTGAAAAGGGGGCATTCTTATGGGGGAAAAAGCCTCTTTCACGAGGCGGGACGGAAGCCTTGACGACGCCTTGACGCGAGACAGTGGCGGCGACTCCGCCGAGCTTGTCGAAATCGCCGGCGCTATCAAATGGTTCGACGTGGCCAAGGGCTACGGCTTCATTCTTCCGGACGACGGCGTCTCGGGTGATATTCTCCTCCATGTGACATGTCTTCGAAGGGACGGCTTCCAGACCGCGTTGGAAGGCGCCCGCGTCGTCTGCCTCGTCAAGCAGGGCGAGCGTGGCCTGCAGGCTTTCCGCGTTCTTTCGATGGACGCCTCGACAGCGGTGCATCCGGCGGAGCAGGAGCAGCGGACGCATGTCACCGTGACGGCGGAGAGCGGGCTCGAGCGGGCGCTGGTGAAGTGGTTCAACCGCACCAAGGGCTTCGGCTTCCTGACCCGGGGCGAGGGCACCGAGGACATCTTCGTCCATATGGAGACGTTGCGGCGCTACGGCATCACCGAACTGAGACCCGGCCAGGTCGTTCTGGTTCGCTTCGGCCGCGGCGACAAAGGCCTTATGGCCGCCGAAATTCACCCCGATATGGGCACCTTGCCGGTCTCGCACTAAAGCGCGTCGCGTAAAACGGATTCATGCGACGCGCTTTAGGTCTTTGTGCATGTCGTTCTCCCAAAACCGCTTCGCGCTTTTGGGAGACATGCAATAGGCTTTCCCGACACGATAGCCCTTGTCCGGTGCAAAGGCCGATCGTGTCCGAAAAACCGGTTCCACTCGCCTGGACCATGGTCTAGGACGAGCCCTGGACGAGGTATCATATGGCTTATCGTAACTGGCTGACTGCAGGCGCGCTTTCCGCCGCCATCGTTTTGGCCGCCACTTTCAGCGCCCTGAAGCCGAGTTCGGCGGACGGCCAGGCCATGATGCTGCCGGTCGATCCGACGCCGCTGGTCGCGGTGACCGGCTCCGGCAAGCATTCCTTCTCCATCGAGATCGCCGACACCTCCGACGAGCGCGAGGCCGGGCTGATGTTCCGCAAGGACATGACCGACGATCACGGCATGCTGTTCGTGTTCGAGAGGCCTGGCGAGGTGAATTTCTGGATGAAGAACACGCCGATGCCGCTCGACCTGGTCTTCGTCGGCCAGGACGGCAGGATCAAGGCCATCAAGCGCGGCGAACCGGAATCCGAAGCGATCATCTCCCCGGGGCAGCCCGTAAGCTTCGTGCTCGAGCTGAAGGCGGGAACGGCCGCCAGGGACGGTCTCGCGGATGGAGACGTTTTGCGCCACCCGGCGATCGACAAGGCCGCAGGCGCCGGTTCCAACTGACCTCGGCAGCGCCAAATGCAATATTTTTCCCATGACGGCTTCGAACTCGCTTACCTCGACCGCCAGCCGGCGTCCGGGCAGGGCGATCCGGTGCTGATGATCCACGGCTTCGCCTCTAGCCATTACGTCAACTGGGTCTCGCCCGGCTGGTTCAAGACGCTGAACGACGCCGGGTACCGCGCCATCGCCTTCGACAATCGCGGCCACGGCTCTTCAACCAAGAGCTACGAGGAGGCCGACTACACGCCGGCCAGGATGGCTTCGGACGCGGCCGCCTTGCTCGATCATCTTGGCATCGAACGCGCCCATGTCATGGGCTATTCGATGGGCGCGCGGGTATCCGCATTCATGGCATTGTCCAATCCGGACAAGGTGGCGACGCTGGTGCTCGGCGGCCTCGGCGTCGGCCTTGTCGATGGCGTCGGCGATTGGGACCCGATCGCCGATGCGCTTCTGGCCGAGGATCCTGGTACGATCGGCCATGCGCGCGGCCGCTCGTTTCGCGCCTTCGCCGACCAGACGCGCAGCGACCGCCGGGCGCTCGCCGTCTGCATCGTCGGCTCGCGCGCATCCATGAGCGAGGAGGATGTCGCGCGCATTGCCCAGCCGGCCCTGATCGCCGTCGGGACCAAAGACGACATCGCCGGCTCACCCGACGAACTGGCCGTCCTGATGCCCAACGCAAAAGCGTTCCACATCGAAGGCCGCGACCATATGCTCGCCGTCGGCGACAAGAGCTTCAAGCAGCGCGTGCTGGAGTTCTACGCCGAAAACCCACTCTGAGCGACATTATCCGGCTTCGAGCGCGGCCAGCGACCTTTTCAGGTTTTGCCTCGCCCGAGGCTCGAAACGCTTCCGGAATTCCGCGGTGTGGAAGATGTGCGGGCGATCGAGGAAGCTCTTCAGAACGGCAGCGCGGCCGGCGCGCCACATCGGCTCCTCGACCCAGCCATATTCGCGTCGGACCGCCTTTTCATAAGCATCGAAGGCATCCGGTTCGGCGCCGAGGACCGCCAGGTCTATGTCGAGGAACAGGGCTGCGTCATAGGCGGCATGCTCATCGCCGAGCGGCGGCAGTTGGTGCGTGGCGGTGGCGTTGATCATCACCGCGACGTGTGCGAGGCGCTCGGGGCTGATGCGGCCGGAGAGCTTTTTCGCGGCCAACGCCGCGCTTTTGGCCTCGTTGTCCTTGGCGCGGCTGTCATAGACGGCGTCGTGGAACCAGATCGCCGCCTCAACGGCGTCCGGGTCGTGGAGCAGGCTCTTGTACTTCGCGGCCAGCGCCAGCATGGCCTCGATATGGGCGAGGCTGTGGTAGTGCCGATCCGCGGCCCGATAGAGGGCGGAAAGCTCGCTTTTCAGGGCTTCGTCGATCAAGGGTTCGTTTTCCATTGCGGGTTGAATTTCGATGAACCAAGTCCATTTGACAAAGCACTAAGGAAAATTGAGTTCAACCGTGCTATGATATGGCCTATATGTGCGCCGGAGAACGAGCAGGCCGGAGACCGTCGATGAACAGCGTAACGATAGCGCGCCCCAGCATGGTGCAGCCGGTCGATCCCATCTGGCGTTCGATCCGCGATGAGGCGATGGAAGCGGTGAACCGCGATCCGCTGCTTGCAGCGTTCCTCTATTCGACCATTCTCAACCAGGAGAGCCTGGAGGAAGCGGTCATTCACCGGCTGGCCGAGCGCCTGGCGCATCAGGACATCGGCTCCGACCTCATCCGGCAGACGTTCAAGGCCATGCTTGCCGACGATACGGAGTGGAGCACAACGGTGCGCGTCGACATCCAGGCCTATTACGATCGCGACCCGGCCTGCGACCGCTTCATCATGCCGGTGCTCTATTTCAAGGGTTTCCATGCCATCCAAACGCATCGGCTGGCGCACTGGCTGTGGAACCAGGGCCGCAGGGACTTCGCGCTCTACCTGCAGAGCCGCTCATCCTCGGTGTTCCAGACCGACATCAATCCGGCCGCCCGCATCGGCAAGGGCATCTTCCTCGACCATGCCACCGGCCTGGTCGTCGGCCAGACGGCCGTTATCGAGGACGACGTGTCGATCCTGCATGGCGTGACGCTGGGCGGCACCGGCAAGGCCAGCGGCGACCGCCATCCGAAGATCCGCCGCGGCGTGCTGATCGGCGCCGGCGCCAAGATCCTGGGCAATATCGAGATCGGCCACTGCTCGAAGATCGCGGCCGGCTCGGTGGTGCTGTCGCCCGTGCCGCACAACAAGACGGTCGCCGGCGTGCCGGCGCGTGTCGTCGGCGAGACCGGCTGCGACCAGCCTTCGCGACAGATGGACCAGCTCCTGCCCTCGCAGACGATGGATCACGTCGTCAGCTTCGACATCTGAATCCGGCCGTTATCGACTGCGGCCGGAATCCGGCCACCATTTCAGGCGCCGGTTGTCCCGTGTTATGCTGCCGGCTTGCCTTTACATCGCCATCGTCGGCGTGTCAGAAGCGCGTTCCAACGAACAGCCGCATTCGGAGAAGACTTTTGAAGCCGGACGAAATCAGAAAGCTGGACGCCTATTTCAAACGCGTCTTCCAGAATCCCAAGCTGCAGGTGAAGGCGCGCCCGCGCAAGGAAGACTCGGCCGAGGTCTATGTCGGCGACGAGTTCCTCGGCATCGTCTTCAAGGACGAAGACGACGGCGACTATAATTTCTCGATGGCGATCCTCGACGTCGATCTGGCCTGAACCGACTTTTCCGGCCGGGCTCGCCATACCGCCCCGGTCGGAAACACCCCTGTGGGATTTCCGGGCTAGTCCACGCAACGCCGCGGGATGTGCACCCGCCGCCAGTGGGTCGAGCCTTCCCGCACCACCACCCGACGCGCCACCGTCCGGTATGAGGGCGCAATTTCCGTGATGCGCCGCTCTCCTGGCCGCACCAGCACCTCGCGGGCAACGCCTTCATATTCGGCCGGAAGGACGACGCGCCGGACGCGCTCCGGCTCGACGATGACGGTTTCGGCGACCCGCGCGTAGCGCGCCTTGCGCCACACCTTGCACAGCACCTTGCGGCCGTGGATGACGCGCCATTCCCAGGCATAGCCGCCATCGTCCACCTTGAGCGTGTGATAGACGGTGCGTGTGACGGCGGGCACCACCTCATAGCTGACGCGAGGCGGGGCGATCTGCTCAATGCTTTCGGTCGTGCCGTAGATCGGCGGGTCATAATCGACGAGCTGGCCGCCAGGGCTGACCATCACGTCTTCATAGACCGTGTCGTAAAGCGCTGGTCGGCGCACCGGCTCGTAGCATTCGAGAGCCCGGCCGCCGGCAGCGGTTTCGGACACGGCGCCAAGCATTGCGAGGCTGGCCGCGCCCAAGGATACGGAGCTCTTGCGGATCATGACATTTCCCCCGTTGAAAAAGGACGCCAGTTCAACGCATGAATGTAGCGGAAGGTCCAATACGGCAAAGCTGTTTCAGGGCTTGTCGTTAAGCGGCGCGGTTAAGAAATTGCTACCTTCGCCGCGTATGCGCGGCCCGGTATTTCGGGCAGGGGCATTTCTGTGACCCATCACGGCCATTTCGTCGTTCGCAGCGCTTGATTCGACTTGACCAGATGGCTAGGAGGGGCGGCCTTGCGCTAGGGTGAGCCGGCATCCTATTTACATCCTAACGATCTAAAACCCGATTCTGCCCGACTTGCTCATCTCGCGGCGCCGGAATCCCATCTCGAAAAGGGATAGTCCATGAAGAACCCCGTCGAAACCTACATGAACCTCGTTCCGATGGTGGTCGAACAGACCAATCGCGGCGAGCGCGCCTACGACATTTTCTCGCGGCTCTTGAAAGAGCGCATCATCTTCATCACCGGTCCGGTCGAGGACGGGATGGCGACGCTGGTTTGTGCACAGCTTTTGTTTCTCGAGGCGGAGAATCCCAAGAAGGAAATCAACCTCTATATCAATTCCCCAGGTGGCGTCGTCACCTCAGGCATGGCGATCTACGACACCATGCAGTTCATCAAGCCGGCGGTATCGACACTCTGCATCGGCCAGGCGGCTTCGATGGGCTCGCTGCTTCTCACCGCCGGCGAGAAGGGCATGCGCTTTGCCACCCCGAACGCCCGCATCATGGTCCACCAGCCTTCCGGTGGCTTCCAGGGTCAGGCGTCAGACATCGAACGTCACGCGCAGGACATCATCAAGCTGAAACGCCGCCTCAACGAGGTCTATGTCAAGCACACCGGCAAAAGCTACGACGAGATCGAAAAGACGCTCGACCGCGACCATTTCATGACCGCAGACGAGGCCAAGGACTTTGGTCTGATCGACAAGGTCATTTCGTCGCGCGAGCCGGCTGAGGCGGCCGCCGCATAGGCCCTGATGGCAGCTGGATGGCGGGATAACGCGCTTTTGGCGCGGCTTGCGGCATTTCGGCCACAATTGCCTGTTCCCTCAGGGTTCGGGATTGCCTACGTTAAGGCTATGTTGATTTTCGACGGCTTAGCTTTGCATGGGGTTGCTGCGAATCATTGTCGCGTTTTCTGATTGTGTTTCGTACGGAATGCGCTGTGTGAGCCGGGACACTGGCGGTGGCGGATTCCCGCGATAGATTGGTGAGACGCCGACGCGGCCAGACCATCGGCGGGCAGGCGGTGAAAGGACAGAAAAATGAGCAAAGTTAGCAACAACGGCGGTGATTCAAAGAACACGCTCTATTGCTCGTTTTGCGGCAAAAGCCAGCACGAAGTGCGCAAGCTGATCGCCGGTCCGACCGTCTTCATCTGCGATGAATGCGTCGAGCTCTGCATGGACATCATCCGCGAGGAGAACAAGACCTCGATGGTGAAGTCGCGCGAGGGCGTGCCGACCCCGCAGGAGATCCTCAAGGTCCTCGACGATTATGTCATCGGCCAGCCCTACGCCAAGCGGGTGCTGTCGGTGGCCGTGCACAACCACTACAAGCGCCTCGCGCATGCCGGAAAGAACAACGACGTCGAGTTGGCGAAGTCGAACATCCTGCTGATCGGCCCGACCGGCTGCGGCAAGACGTTGCTCGCCCAGACGCTCGCCCGCATCATCGACGTGCCCTTCACCATGGCCGACGCCACGACGCTGACCGAAGCCGGTTATGTCGGCGAGGACGTCGAGAACATCATCCTGAAGCTGCTGCAGTCGGCCGACTACAATGTCGAGCGCGCCCAGCGCGGCATCGTCTATATCGACGAGATCGACAAGATCTCGCGCAAGTCGGACAACCCCTCGATCACCCGCGACGTGTCGGGCGAGGGCGTGCAGCAGGCGCTCTTGAAGATCATGGAAGGCACCGTCGCCTCCGTGCCGCCGCAGGGCGGCCGCAAGCACCCGCAGCAGGAATTCCTGCAGGTCGACACCGCCAACATCCTGTTCATCTGCGGCGGCGCCTTTGCCGGGCTCGACAAGATCATCTCGGATCGCGGCCGCAAGACCTCGATCGGATTCGGCGCCACCGTGGCTTCGCCCGAGGATCGCCGCACCGGGGACCTGTTCCGCCAGGTCGAGCCGGAAGATCTCTTGAAATTCGGCCTGATCCCGGAATTCGTCGGCCGCCTGCCGGTTCTGGCGACGCTCGAGGATCTCGACGAGCCGGCGCTGATCCAGATCCTGACCGAGCCGAAGAACGCGCTGGTCAAGCAGTATCAGCGGCTGTTCGAGATGGAGAATGTCGACCTGACCTTCCATGAGAACGCGCTGTCGGCGATCGCCAAGCGCGCCATTGAGCGCAAGACCGGCGCGCGCGGCCTGCGTTCCATCATGGAGGCGATCCT
Source organism: Mesorhizobium silamurunense (assembly GCF_014843905.1). NCBI lineage: Bacteria > Pseudomonadati > Pseudomonadota > Alphaproteobacteria > Hyphomicrobiales > Phyllobacteriaceae > Mesorhizobium > Mesorhizobium silamurunense. The sequence continues at coordinate 18,294 of NZ_LPVS01000082.1, forward strand.
GCTCGACACGATGTTCGAGCTTCCGGCGCTGGAAGGCGTGCGCGAAGTGGTGATCTCGGAAGAGGTTGTCTCGGGCAACGCCCGGCCGCTCTACATCTATTCCGAGCAGAAGGAAAAGAAGGGCAACGTCAGCGCCTGAGATGACTGCTGATCCGGCAATTTTTCATGGAACGGCGCCCGTGCGGCGCCGTTTTGCTGTGAGGGATGCGCCGCCTGGCGATGGAGTGGACCGAGCGACCATGTTGACCCTTGATCTTTGCACCGCCCGCATCCACCTAACAGCGGAAGGCCGAAGTGCCGAATTCTGTGCTGTAAAACTCCCGTCACAAACGGTGGTAGGCGGAACGACGCTCGGTCGTTAATATGAGATTCGCGGTTGGCTAAAATTAGCGGCTGCGACATGAAAGGTTGGACAATGGCCAAAATATCAAAGGCTTCCGGCGACGGTGTCTTCGCGGTTCTCCCGCTGCGAGACATCGTGGTGTTTCCGCATATGATTGTTCCGCTCTTCGTCGGGCGTGAAAAGTCGATCAAGGCGCTGGAAGAAGTGATGGGTCAGGAAAAGCAGATCCTGCTCGCCACCCAGATGAACGCAGCCGACGACGATCCTGAGCCCGATGCCATTTTCGACATCGGCACGCTCGCCAATGTGCTGCAGCTGCTCAAGCTTCCCGATGGCACCGTGAAGGTGCTGGTCGAGGGCGCCTCGCGCGCCAAGATCGTCTCGTTCACCGACCGCGCCGATTTCCACGAGGCCCGCGCCACGGCGCTGGTCGAGCCGGAGGAGGAAGAGGTCGAGATCGAGGCGCTTGCCCGCTCGGTCGTCACCGACTTCGAAAATTACGTCAAGCTGAACAAGAAGATCTCGCCCGAAGTGGTGGGTGCCGCCAGCCAGATCGACGACTATTCCAAGCTCGCCGACACGGTTGCCTCGCATCTGGCCATCAAGATCCCCGAGAAGCAGGAGATGCTCGCCACGCTCTCTATCAAGGAGCGTCTCGAGAAGGCGATGGGCTTCATGGAAGCCGAGATCTCCGTGCTCCAGGTGGAGAAGCGCATCCGCTCGCGCGTGAAGCGCCAGATGGAGAAGACGCAGCGCGAGTATTACCTCAACGAGCAGATGAAGGCGATCCAGAAGGAGCTCGGCGAGGGCGAGGACGGCCGCGATGAGGCTGCCGAGATCGAGGCGCGCATCAAGAAGACCAAGCTCTCCAAGGAGGCCCGCGAGAAGGCGGAAGCCGAACTGAAGAAGCTGCGGTCGATGTCGCCGATGTCGGCTGAATCGACCGTCGTGCGCAACTACCTCGACTGGCTGCTGTCGATCCCATGGGGCAAGAACTCCAAGGTCAAGCAGGATCTCGCTTTCGCCCAGGACGTGCTCGACGCCGACCATTTCGGCCTCGACAAGGTCAAGGAGCGCATCGTCGAATATCTCGCCGTGCAGAGCCGCCAGAAGAAGCTCAAGGGACCGATCCTGTGCCTCGTCGGCCCGCCCGGCGTCGGCAAGACCTCGCTCGGCAAGTCGATCGCCAAGGCCACGGGGCGCGAGTTCATCCGCATGGCGCTCGGCGGCGTGCGCGACGAGGCCGAGATCCGCGGCCACAGGCGGACCTATATCGGCTCGATGCCCGGCAAGGTCATCCAGTCGATGAAGAAGGCCAAGAAGTCCAACCCGCTCTTCCTGCTCGACGAGATCGACAAGATGGGCCAGGACTTCCGCGGCGATCCGTCGTCGGCCCTGCTCGAGGTGCTCGATCCGGAGCAGAACTCGACGTTCATGGACCATTACCTCGAGGTCGAATACGACCTGTCGAGCGTGATGTTCGTGACGACGGCGAACACGCTGAACATCCCTGCGCCCCTGATGGACCGCATGGAGATCATCCGTATCGCCGGCTACACCGAGGACGAGAAGATCGAGATCGCCAAGCGTCACCTGATGCCTAAGGTGATCCGCGATCACGCGCTGCAGCCGAACGAGTTCTCGGTCGGCGAGGATGCGATCCGCGGCATCATCCAGACCTACACAAGGGAAGCCGGCGTCAGAAGCTTGGAGCGCGAGCTGATGAAGCTCGGGCGCAAGGCGGTGACCGAGATCCTGAAGACGAAGAAGAAGACGGTGAAGATCACGGCGGACAACCTCGCCGATTATCTCGGCGTGCCGCGCTTCCGCTTCGGTCAGGTGGAGGCCGACGATCAGGTCGGCGTCGTCACCGGTCTCGCCTGGACGGAAGTCGGCGGCGAGCTGCTGACGGTCGAAGGCGTCATGATGCCCGGCAAGGGCCGCATGACGGTGACCGGCAACTTGCGCGACGTGATGAAGGAATCGATCTCGGCGGCGGCCTCTTATGTCCGCTCGCGAGCCATCGATTTCGGCATCGAGCCGCCGCTGTTCGATAAGCGCGACATCCACGTCCACGTGCCGGAAGGCGCGACGCCCAAGGACGGTCCGTCGGCGGGTGTGGCGATGGTGACGGCGATCGTGTCGGTGCTCACCGGCATTCCGGTCCGGGCCGATGTGGCGATGACAGGCGAGGTGACGCTGCGCGGCAGGGTGCTGCCGATCGGCGGCCTGAAGGAGAAGCTGCTTGCCGCGCTGCGCGGCGGCATCAAGAAGGTGCTGATCCCGGAAGACAACGCCAAGGATCTGGCGGAGATTCCGGACAATGTGAAGAACAACATGGAGATCATTCCGGTCTCGCGGGTCGGCGAGGTGCTGAGGCAGGCGCTGGTCAGGATGCCGGAGCCGATCGAGTGGGTAGAGCCGGTGAATCCGCCGGCCGGCGTGGATGCCGGCGACGATGCCGGGAAATCGCTCGCTCATTAGTATGTTCTAACGTTGCAGCGCACAAAGAGAAAGCCGGGCTTCCAGCCCGGCTTTTTCATGTGAAAAATCTCCGAAAAAGTAGAAAAAAGCCCGGAATTCCGCGGTTTTCGGCTTGGGTTCCGGGACGCTTCTTTCTAAAGTCCGTTTCCTGCCGGATGAGTCGTACGTTCCGGTTTTCTCATGGAAGGGAATTTTGATGAACAAGAACGAACTGGTGTCCGCTGTCGCCGACTCCGCAAGCATTTCGAAGGCTGATGCGCAGTCCGCCGTCGATGCGGTGTTCTCCGTGATCACTGGCGAACTGAAGAAGGGCGGCGATGTCCGGCTTGTCGGCTTCGGAAATTTCACCGTGTCAAAACGCGCTGCTTCGACCGGCCGCAACCCGCAGACCGGCGCGGAAGTGAAGATTCCGGCGCGCACCGTGCCGAAGTTTTCGGCCGGCAAGGGCCTCAAGGACGCGGTCAACTAAGACCTTTTTTTAACAGAGAAGCCAGAAAAGCCGGGCTTGCCCGGCTTTTCTTTTGTGTGCCCGGCGGCGGCAGGATATCTGCAGTCAGGCGGTCGGCGCGTCGGCGCGCATCAGGCCTTCCTGCTTGAGATCCGACCACAGGGCCGCCGGGATCTTGACGTCGAGCAGCGCGCGGTTGGCTTCGACCTCTGCCGGCCGTTGGCCGCCGGGGATCACCGACATCACGCAAGGATGCCGCAGCGGGAACTGGAGCGCGGCCTCGATCAGCCGCACACCATGGCGCTTGCAGACCGCCTCGATGCGCGCCACGCGATCGAGCACGTCCTTTGGCGCTTCGGTATAGTTGTAGAAAGCGCCGGGTGTCGGCCCCGTCGCCAGGATGCCCGAATTGTAGGGGCCGCCGAGAATGATGCCGATGCCGCGCTGCTCGCAGAGCGGCAGAAAGGTAGCCAGCGCTTCCTGCTCGAGCAGCGTGTAGCGGCCTGCGAGCAGGAACAGGTCGAAATCGCCGCGTTCGGCGAGCGTCTGGCAGACCTGCCATTCGTTGATGCCACCGCCGAAGGCCTTGATCACACCCTGGTCGCGCAGCGAGAGCAGCCCGTAATAGCCCGAGGACATGAACTCCTCGATGCGCCTGTCCGACGCCTCCTTGCTGCCATGGGTGAAGATGTCGACGTCGTGCACATAGAGGATGTCGATGCGATCGACGCCGAGACGCTCCAGCGATGCCTCGAAGGAACGCATCACGCCGTCATAGCTGTAATCGTAGACTTCCCGGCGCGAGGGCGTCTCGAAGAACTTGCCGATGCCGGTGCGCTGGTCGGGGGGAGAGACGCGCATGAGGCGGCCGACCTTGCTCGACAGCACATAGTCGTCGCGCTTCTTGCCGCGCAGGAAAGGGTTGAGCCGGGTTTCAGAGAGGCCGAGGCCATAGAGCGGGGCGGTGTCGAAATAGCGGCAGCCGGTCTTCCATGCCGCTTCCAGTGTGGCATTGGCGTCCTCATCGGAGACGGCGCGGTAGAGATTGCCGAGGGGCGCGGTGCCGAAGCCGAGTTCGGTGAAGGTGATGCCGCCATTGCCGATGCGGTCGAAATGCCGTGTCTTCATAGCCTCGAATGTCCCGGATCGATTTGTCTGACATGACACTATCACGCCGGTGGCACTGCAAAAGCGCCGAGGCTCGTTGGACACCAATTTTCGCGGTGATAGCATGAACAAAAACAAGTGTTTCGCGGCAAACGCGACCGCAACGCCGCACGCCTAATCAGGCTTCGGCAGACAGGATGAACAGCCATGACGCAGGCCGGACCGGAGATGTTCGAGATCGCGCTGGACGAGCTTGGCGCCGTGGTGCGGCGCATCGATGACGGCCGGGTCGCCGCCTGCGCAATGCTCGCCGGCGCCGGCAAGATCGTCGTCTATGGCTGCGGCCGCGAAGCATTGCAGGTCAAGGGCTTCGCCATGCGGCTCTTCCATCTCGGCCTGCCTGCCGCGGTTGTCGGCGACATGACCACACCGCCGCTGGCGAAAGGCGACATCTTTCTCGCAAGTTCCGGACCGGGCGAGACCAGCACGGTCCTGACCCTGATGCGCGTTGCGCGCGACGCCGGCGCGAAGGTGCTGCTGCTTACCGCCGAACCGGCCGGCAGTGCCGCGAAGCTTGCCGATTTCACGCTGCTCGTTCCGGCCCAGACCATGGCCAGCGACCAGGGCGCAGCCCGTAGCTCGGTGCTGCCGATGGGCTCGCTGTTCGAGGGCGCGCTGTTCCTGCTGTTCGAAGTGATGGTGCTGAAGCTCAAGGCGCTGACCGGCGCAACGCCTGAGGCCATGCGCGCACGGCACACCAACATGGAGTAGAGGACATGCGCTATGAACTGATGCTGCCGCACCAGATCCGCAAGGCGATCGAGGAGAACTGGCCGGTCGCGCTGCCGCTCGGCGTGCTCGAATACCATGGCGAACACATGGCGGTCGGCATGGACACGCTCGCCGTCATCAAGACGCTGGAACTCTTCGAGAAAGAGAGGGATATCGTCATGCTGCCGCCCTTCTATTATGGCGCGGCGAGCTATGCCGTGGCGCCGCCGGAAGGCAGCGGCTCGGTGCAGGTCGGCGGTCCGGTGCTGGCGCCTTTCGCCGAGGAGCTGTTCTACGGCCTGCTGCGCATCGGCTTCCGCAGCATCCACGCCATCATCCATCACCAGACCGAGAATTTCGTCGCCGGCATGCCGACCGACCTCGCCTTCAAGACCGCCGGCCGGCAGGCGATCTTCCGTTTCCTGGAAAACGAGCGAGGCGAGGGCTGGTGGGGCTCCGACAAGATGGCCGACTACTATGCCGGCCATGCCCAGGGCGAGAACGTCTTCAACTGGGTGCAGGTGCATCCGCTGATGCCGGCGGCGATGAACGGCAAATACCCGTTCGACCACGCCGGCATCGGCGAGACATCGCTCATGCTGGCGCTATGCCCCGAGGCGGTGGACGCCGGCCGTTTCGCGGACAATACGGGCTGGTACACAAAGAGCGCCGCGGAGGCTTCGGCTGAGCTGGGGCAGAAGGGCGTCGCGATGATCCTTGACCACCTGCGGGCGACGCTTACGGGTTAGCTGGCACCACATCAGGAAGCACCTTCGTTCTATATATTAGCAAGTGCGAATAATATATAATAACTCCAACTTCGCCGCTGAGCCCCTTGGAGGTGTTCGGTGCACGCGGTCGGAAAACGACGGGCAACCTTGGCAGGCGTGATCGCCACGGCCGCAGTACTTCAGAATGTTTCGGCGTTTGCGCACAATGCCGATAGCGGCTGGACTTATCCGCCGGCCTGCTGTCACGGCGATCCATTGACAGGCGAGTGCGGCAGGATTCCTAGCATGACCGTAACGCCGCAGGCTGATGGCTACGTGATCATATTGCGGCCGGGTGACCATCAGAAAGTCACCCATCCAGACCGATACTTCGTTCCCTACGATAGTGTCATTCCGTCCGGGGACGACAACTTCCACATCTGCCTGCATCCGACAGAGGAACACGAAAACTGCTTTTTCGCGCCGTCGGAGGCGATGTAGGTGAAAACTCGCGGCGTGCTCGCCCCCATGGCGCTCGGCCCCTACACCCGATGATCAACTGCCGATCAGGGCGCTGGCGGGGATCGCCTCCTACTTCACCGAACCGGCCGTCATGCCCATGATCAGGTAGCGTTCGAGCGCGATGCCGATGATCGCCAGCGGTGCGATGGCGGCCGTGGCAAGCGCCGCCATCGACCACCAGTTGATGCCTTGCGAGCCGGTCTGACTTGCCACCATGACGGGGATCGTCTTGGCATCCGTCGACGTCAGAAGAGCGGCGAAGAAATATTCGTTCCAGCAGAGCACCATCGCCAGGATGAAGGCGGCGACCATGCCGGGCAGCGCTATCGGCATGACGATGCGGAAGAAGGCGCCCCAGATGGTCAGGCCGTCAACAAGGGCTGCCTCCTCGAGCTCGACGGGAATGGAGTTGAACTGATCGCGCATGATCCAGATGACGATCGGCAGCACCATCAGCGTGTAGAGGAGCACAAGCCCGATGCGCGTGTCGAGCAGCGCCACTTCCCGGTAGAGCACCAGGAAGGGCAGCGCCAGCACCACCGGCGGCAGGATGAGCTGCGAGAGGAAGAAGAAGGAGATGTCCTCGTTCTTGAACCAGGCGAAGTGATAGCGATAGCGGGTGAGGCCATAGGCGGCGAGGCTGCCGATGATGATGGCCAGGCTCGACGCGCCGACCGAGGTGATGACCGAGTTCATGAAGCGTTTCAGGAACTCGTCACGCACGGTCGAGGTCTGGAAGATCGAATCCGGCGACAGGCCGAGCGAGCGCCAGCCTTTCCAGTCAGGCTGGAAGTCGACGAAGGGGATGAGGTGGCCTTGCGTGACGTCGACCGCCGATTTGAACGAGGTGGTGATCGTCCAATAGATCGGGAACAGGCAGACGAAGGACCAGAACACCAGCGCGCCATAGATGAAGACGCGGCTGGTGATGAAGGCCGCCGGCGAGCGGATATCGGAAACGGTGTAGTCGGTGGTCTGGACGCTCATGATGCCGCTCAGTTGACGTTGCGCACGAAGCGGCTGGCGAGCTTCAGCAGCCAAGTGACGAATACGACGATGATGATCAGGTAGAACATGGCGAGCATAGTGCCGTAGCCGACATTCGAACGGTCGCGATATTCGCGATAGATGAAGCTGGAAACCGAGTCCGTGGCGCCGCCGGGGCCGCCAGACGTCACCGTGATGATGATGTCGGCGAGCTTGAGCTTGAAGATGATGCGCAGGATCACCGCCGTCACCGACACCGGCAGCATCAGCGGGAAGGTGACCTGCCAGAAGGTCTGCCATGTCGTCGCGCCGTCGACGCGCGCCGCCTCGATCACCTCGCGCGACATCGCCTGCAGGCCGGCCAGCAGCATGATCATCATGAACGGGATGAAGGTCCAGGCGTCCAGCACCATGATCGAGATGCGGGCGGTGATCGGATTTGAGAAGAAGGCGGGATTGTCCCAGCCGAGCGTGCGCGCCAACGTCGCGGCCGGACCGAAGCGATACTCCATCAGCGACTTGCCGATCATCCACGACACCGCGACTGGCGACAGCATGAGGGGCAAGAGAAAGACGACACGGAAGAATTTGCGGGCGCGGATCTGCGCATTGAGCAGCAGCGCCAGCCCAAAGGAGATGACATATTCCACCAGCACCGCGAGCACATAGAGGACCATGTTGAACAGCGCGTTGCGGTAGTAGGGGTCGGCCAGCATTTGCCAGAAATTGTCGAGCCCGTTGAACTTGCGGCCCGCGAAGGAACTGAGGTTCCAGTCCGTTAGCGCGATGTAGAATCCGAACAGCGTCGGGAAGATCACCATGGCGATGGTGAAGAGCAGCGCCGGCAGCAGGAACAGGGCACGCTGGCCATCCTCGCCGCGCGTCAGCACCTGCCAGGCGCCGAGCGCCATGCCCCAAACCACGTAGGCGTAGACCACGGGACGCCAGGTATCGAAGCCAACCGTGTCGACTGAGGTCGTGTAGAGGATCTGCACCACGATCATCGCCAGCAGCACGAGCGTCGCGGCAATTATCAAGGCCCAGCCGAGGCGCTTGCGGCCGGGCGGGATCAGATCGGCCGGTGTGGAATTTGCCGGCCACGCATTCGCGGTCGAAATCTGTTCAGCCACGCCTCTCGCCTTTTTGTCCGAATGACCGGCCAGCGCCGGTCAAGATGCGGCCCGGCGACGAGGTGTCGCCGGGCCGCGACTTCTCCTGAAACAGCCTACATGCCGAGCGAGGCTTTGTAGAGCTTGATCTGGTTCTCGCGGCCGATCTGGTCGGTCAGCTTCTCCCAGGCGGCGGCGATAGCGTCGGCGCCTTCCTGCGACTTCATCTTGCCGGCGAAGGTGTTGGCCAGGATATCCTCGGCGGCGCTGTAGTACTGGAAGATGCCGGGGATACGCGGCTCGATCGCCGCGTTCGGATGGTTGTAGCTGTCGGCTTCCGACTTGAGATACGAGCTGATGAAAGCCTCGTCGTAGCCGGCCGCCACCCACTCCGGGATGTCGAAATGGGAATTGCGGTAGGGCTGGAAGCCCGACGGATACGCCGCGCACCAGAGTGACAGGTCCTTGCCGCCAAGATGGGCCGCCGCCGACCATGCCGCCTTCTTCTTCTTCTCGTCGCTGTCGACGCGAGCCATGACATAGACTCCCCAGCCGAGATAGGCGCAGTTCGGCGCATAGTTCGGGCCGCTGGCGAGCTTGTCCCATTTTCCGGTCTTGGAATTGTAGACGTCGTCGGAACCCGGCAGGATCGAGAAGCCGGTGACGTCCCCGACGACTGAGGAGTCATTGGTCTTCGCATTCGAGCCAGCATCTCCCCACCAAGCCAGCATCGAACCAGTGCCGCCCAGGAATTGGGAGAAGCAGGTCTGGTTCGGGTCGGCGTTGATTTGATCTTGCGGTTCGAAAGGCAGCGCGTCGATCACGTCCTGGATCGCCCGCACCCAGGCCGGGTTGTTGACGCGCGGTTTCATCGTATCCGGATCGAACAGCCATGCCTTGTCGTCGGGATGCTTGGCATAGGCGCTGGCGCGGCTGCCGAGGAAGTAGAAGCCGAAACCGCCCCATGGCTTGGGCGCGTCGAGATAGCCATAGACGTCCTGGCCTTTCATCTGCTTGCCCTTGAGGAACTTGGTGACGGCCTGCACCTGCTGCCAGGTCTTCGGCACGCTCCATTCCGTCAGGCCTGCCTTGTCGCCGCTGTCGGCTTTCCAGGCTGCTGCCAGATCGGAGTCGGAGAAGACGTCGGTGCGGTAGTTGAAGTTGTGCGTATCGCCGTCGACGGTCACGCGATACTGCTTGCCGTTCCAGGTGCCGACCGGCGGCTTCAGATAGGCCACGAGGTCGTCCATATCGATCTGCTTCTTGACCCAGTCCGGCATTTCGGAGGTGAGGCCCTTGCCGCAGACGTCGCCTTCGAAAGGCGCGCCCATCTCTACGATATCAAAATCGATTGTATTGGTGGCGATCGCCTGCTGCAGGCGCGGGTTGTAGTCGGCCTGCGCCAGGTCGATCCAGTTGATCTTGGCGCCGGTATAGGTCTCCCACGGCTTCAGGAAGCCGCGGAACAGCACGTTGTGCAGGTTCTGATTGTTGAGGCCCATGAAGGTGAGTTCGACGCCGGCGAATTCGCCTTCCTTCACATTGGCCTTGGTTGCTTCGAGGCAGAGCTCGCCGACCTTCTGGAAATCGGCATCGGTCGGCTGACCCTTGCCGACACCGGGGATCTGCAGGATCTTTGTCCGCAGCTCGCTGGCGGCGGAGGCCGGCTTCGTCAGCGCGCCGAGCCCGGCGCCGGACGCCGCGGCGAGTGCGGCCATGCTGGCCGCGCCCTTCAGCACATCGCGGCGGGTCGCCCCGGCGCGCACCAGTTTTTCGTAAAGATCGACTCTCATCTCAAGGTTCCTCCCAGAACTTCAGTCGTGAATTGAATTGCCAATCTGTTGACGTCGAAACGTCTACGGTTCTCCTATACCATATGGGGACGCGGGACCCCACTCTGCATCGCCAGGAGATCCGATTTCCCGGATAAGGACCGGCTCTCGGATTGGCACTCGCCACTATTCGCGTAATCGATTACCTTGTCAACAAGCATGGCTTTTTATCGATAAGATACCGACTTGCCCTTGCCGTTGGCAATGGCTAGCTTGACCGAAAAGATAGGGGAGACGATGGCTCAAGTAGCGATCACCAATGTGGCCAAGGCTTTCGGAACCGTCAAGGTTCTGCATGAGGTCAGCGTCGATATCTCCGACGGCCAGTTCGTCGTCCTAGTCGGTCCTTCGGGATGCGGCAAGTCAACGCTGCTGAGGATGGTGGCGGGCCTGGAAACGGTCTCCGGCGGAACGATTTCGATCGGCGATCGCGTCGTCAACAACCTAGCGCCCGCAAAGCGCGACATCGCCATGGTGTTCCAGAACTACGCGCTCTACCCGCACAAGACGGTCGAGCAGAACATGGCCTTCGCGCTGAAGCTGCGCGGCACCGATCCGGCAGTGGTCGCAGAGCGGGTGAAGCGGGCGGCCGACATCCTCGACCTCAATCCCTATCTCAAGCGCTATCCGCGCCAGCTTTCCGGCGGCCAGCGCCAACGCGTCGCCATGGGCCGCGCCATCGTACGCAATCCGCAGGTGTTCCTGTTCGACGAGCCGCTCTCCAATCTCGACGCCAAGCTGCGGGTGCAGATGCGCACCGAGATCAAGGAATTGCACCAGCGGCTGAAGACCACAACTATCTACGTCACCCACGACCAGATCGAGGCCATGACCATGGCAGACAAGATCGTGGTGATGCGCGACGGCCGCATCGAGCAGGTCGGCGCGCCGCTGGAATTGTTCGACCGGCCGGCCAATTTGTTCGTCGCCGGCTTCATCGGCTCGCCTGCGATGAACCTGCTCAAGGGCACGGTGAAGAAGGGTGCGAAGCCCGTGGTCGACATAGCGGGTTCAGCCTTTCCAATGCCCGCCGGTGTCGCGACCGAGGACGGACAGGCCGTCGTCTATGGTGTGCGCCCGGAGCATCTGGAAATCCATCCCGACGGTGTGGCGTCCACGATTTCGGTGGTCGAACCGACGGGTTCGGAGACCTTGGTGTTTGTACGCTTCGGCGAGGGCGAGATGGTGGCGCTTTTCCGCGAGCGTCACGACTTCAAGCCCGGCGATACGCTGAAGCTCAGGCCGCGGCTCGACCACGTCCATCTCTTCGACGCAGGGACCGGCAAGCGTCTCTGACCGCAAACAGACTTCCGAGAGGAAACCATGCTCAAAGGGATCAATCCGCTGCTCAATGCCGACGTGCTTCAGGCGCTGCGGGCGATGGGCCATGGCGACGACCTGATCATCGCCGACACCAATTTTCCATCCGACTCCGTTGCGAAGCAGACCGTGCTTGGCAGGTTGCTGCGCATCGATGCGCCGGCGGCCGAGGTGGCGAAGGCGGTGCTGTCGCTCTATCCGCTGGACAGCTTCGTCAACGACGCGGCCGCGCGCATGGAGATCGTCGGCAAGCCGAACGAGATCCCGCCGGTGCAGAAGGAGGTGCAGAAGGAGATCGACGCGGCCGAGGGCAAGTCCTGGCCGATGATCTCGATCGAGCGCTACGCCTTCTATGAGCGCGCCAAGAAGGCGTACTGCGTCATCCAGACCGGCGAGCGCCGCTTCTATGGCTGCTTTGCCTTCCGCAAAGGCGTCATTCCGCCGGATGCGGAGTAAAGGAGATGGCCGTCGGCAAGCCTGTCGTCATCCTGGGTGTCTTCGTCGCCGACACCGCCTATCGCGCCGACCGCCAGCCGCGCATGGGCGAGACGATCCTCGGCAACTCGTTCAAGCTCGGGCCGGGCGGCAAGGGCTCGAACCAGGCGGTCGCGGCCGGCAAGCTCGGCGCCGATATCACCTTTCTGACCCGGCTCGGCGTCGATGCCTTTGCCGACATGGCCAAGCAGATCTGGAAGGCGGCGAGCGTGAAAAGCGCCGTGATCGACACGCCGGACAGCTATACCGGCGCCGCCTACATCTTTGTCGAGGAGGGCAGCGGCAACAACGCCATCATCGTCAGCCCGGGTGCGGCGATGCTGATCTCGCCCGCCGATATCGAGGCCCATGTCGGCCTGATCCGCTCGGCCGGCGTCTTCGTCACCCAGCTCGAGCAGCCGATCGACGCGGCGCTGAAGGCGCTCGAGATCGCGCGCGGGGCAGGGGTGACGACCATTCTCAACCCGGCGCCCGCAGCCACGCTGCCGGATAGCATCTACGCGCTCTGTGACTACGTCACACCCAACGAGTCCGAAGCCGAAGGGTTGACCGGCATTACGGTCTCTTCGATCGATGATGCCCGCCGCGCCGCCGACAGTCTGCTGGCGAAGGGGGTGGGCGCCGTCATCGTGACGCTCGGCGAGAAGGGCGCGCTGCTGCACACCAAGGACCGCTCCGACCATGTCGAAGCCGTCAATGCCGGCACAGTGGTCGAAACCACAGGTGCGGGCGATGCCTTCAACGGCGGCCTGGCGGCTGCCCTTGCCAAGGGCGTCGAGCCGCTGGAGGCGGTGCGCTTTGCCTGCGCCGTCGCCGGCATTTCGGTGACCCGTCCGGGCACCGCGCCGTCCATGCCGACGCTCCAGGAAGTCGAGGCGCTGCTGGCGAAGGATTGAAGTCGCCAGCCTCGCGCGCGGCCTCACCGGCGTCACCAGCATCGCGCCAGGCGGCATCCCGCCACAACTCTCACAATCCGGTCTCTTACGAGCAAATGGTGGCATATTAGCCACGGTTAATATTATTTGGCGCCAACGCCTTGCGTCGACGGCACAAGTGTCCCGTAATGGGTCACCGTGTCTGGCATCACGATTGCATTGTCAGCAATGCCGGGGCGGACCGCGCCCGGTAGCCGGGGGGCAAATTTGGGGGGCTCCGCCGCTCCGCGAATGGGGCGGCGGACTCTTTACCGGTTGAGTTAAGGGCCGCTGAAACGCCGAAGCATTGGATGCTGTGCCGATGTATTTTCCTCAATTTCTGGTGGGCATGTTCGCAACGTCGTTCATCACGGCGATCTGGGCTGAGCTGGAGACCGGCTCGGTCTGGAAGGCGCTCGGCTGGGCCATCCTTACGATGATCATTCTTCAGATCGGATACGTCGGACTGGTGGTCCGGCTGATTTACAAACGGGGATCGCAAGGCCCTGAGGCAGACTTGCTATCGGCAAGTTCCACGCCACAGGTCCATCAGGCGCGCCCGCGCTAATTGGTTTCGAGCGCAGTCGGGGCACGCGTGCTTACGCCCGCCAGGTGCATATCGTTGTCCCAAACCGCTGCGCAGCTTGGGTGACATGCTTGCTCGCAACCCCGCGCGCCCACCACTTGTCGAATTCAGCCATCAACCCGCTTTTAGGAACGCAACCGGTGCGCGCGCGTTCACTGTCTTGACCAAACACAAGGCAGCGCCGGTTCCGGAATGGTGAGATGAAAAAGCCCTATCAAAAGCCCACGCTTGTAAAGCGCGAGAAGCTCACCGCGCGAACCGCCCAGATTGTCGCCTCCGGCGTCATATTGGGCGAATGAATGCCGCTTTATCTTCTTTTGCCGCAATCCCGGACGGAAAACCGTTTCACACTTTTGCTGGAATTGCTCTAGAGGATCTTGCTGGTCAGTTCCAGCATCGTCGCAGCACCTTGCTCGCTGCCGGGCATATGCACGACGCGCAGAACGCGAAGGTCCGTGTTCGACCCTTCGAACGGCATCGAAACGCTTTCACCCACCCGCGGCAGTTCCTGGAACGCGAGCTCGTCCACATCCCTGGCGTCGTCAATCGAAACGCGACATCTTACAGCCATCTGTCTCTCCGGTCTTTGGCCCCTGTGCGGAACGAGACAGGTACAGAATGGTTCCGAGAGATCGGGCGAGCGCTAGGTTTGGCGGTCATGGTCCGCGAGACAGGGCGCAAACCTCGCTCACGGTCGGCGGCAGTGGGTGGCGGAACAGTTGAGCTTCGAAGATCGAAAAAATGCGGGCACGGCATCGCTGTTTTCGGGAACCCGCGATCCAACGCGATGCCGCTAGAGAGCCGGGCCCAGTCGAATAGCGCTTCCGTCGGAAAAGCGCGACAGGCGAAATCGGGTTAGATCGTGCCCGATCTCGTTTCCCTGAATCATGTCGGAGACGATGCGACCGATTCCCGGCCCGATGCCGAAGCCGTGACCGCTCATGCCTGTTGCGACGACAAGGCCGATGATCGCCTGCACGCGATCCACTATGGGGACGACGTCAGGCATTGCGTCAATCATGCCTGCCCAGCTTGCCTTCAGGCGGACCGACTCGAGCTGCGGGAACAGGCGCCGGAAATTGCGTTCGATCGAACGGAGACCGGAACGTTCGGGAGCCGGATTGAGCACCCGCACCCTTTCGAAGGGACTTTGGGAATCCGGCGTCCAGTGACGCGGCGTCGACCAGCTATCCGGGTAACCCGCAGGTGCGGCCGGCGAATAACGTGACCCGAAAGGATTGGCCATGAGGGCGGGAAGGTACTTCGTTGCGTGCCGGAATGCGTCAGGGCCCAGATAGAGCAAATGACTGCCTCCCGGGGCGAGCGTGTATCCGCCATCCTGTCGGCGTCTGAAAGCGATATGCTCTTCTGCCGCGGCGCCTGCATAGATTTCAGGCATCGGCTCCGTTGCCGCGGCGGTCGATCTGACACTGAGCTGGGGAATGGAAACGCCATGCCTTCTCAGGAAGAGGGAAGACCACGCACCGCCCGCGAGCAGAACGCTGGACGTCTCGATGTGACCCGCCTCGGTCCATACACCGCTGACCCTGCCGGCCGAGATTTCCAAGGTTCTCGCCGCGCAGCTCTCTACGATCTTGACGCCTTTGCGGGCAGCAAGTCGAGCGAGCGCTGGCACGGCCACCCAAGGCTCCGCCCGCATGTCGGAAGGTGTCGTCATCGCGCCCTTGAAACTGCGCGACATGCCTTTGATGAGATCCGCGGTTTCCCGCGCGTTCAGAAGTCGAGTATCGATCTCATGGGCGGCGGCGATCTTCATGAATTTTTCGAAGCTGGCCATTTTGTCATCCGAACTTGCCAGGTAAGTCACGCCTGTCTGCTGCAAGCCGATGTCTTCGCCGCATTCCTCAGCCAACCGCCGCCAGTGACCGGATGCCTCGATCACGATCGGCAGCTCATCCGCATCGCGTCCCTGCTTGCGGATCCATCCCCAATTGCGGGACGACTGTTCGGCTGCAATCCGTCCTTTTTCGACCAGCGTCACCGAGATGTTGCGCCGCGCAAGAAAAAGCGCTGTCGTCACGCCGATAACGCCGCCGCCGATAATCACCACGTCCGAACTTTTCGGCGGGGGACCGGGATATTGAATTGGGTTCGCTTCGGAGAACGGGAAAGCAGGCAAGTGGCGCATCCTGAAAAAAGACGACGACAGCTATGGCCACTGGCCACCATCTTTTCTTGAGGCAGTTCAAGGGAAGGTAGAGCACAGGCTGCCTAAAGCATGTCGTTTCGCAAGACCGCTGCACACTTTTGCGCAACATGCATTAAATGAGCGGCGCCCGGTATTCGCCCCAAACAGACGGGGAAGCCAGCGTATGTGCAGCCACGATTCAACGCTCGATCACATCGGATAACGTTTGCGTTCCACCTCCGTCTCAACGCCGGGGTGGCCTCTATATCTCGTCGCGGGCCGAGAACCGCCGGCGATGCATGCCCCCACACCGTGACACGACGCGACCAGACGGCCCATTTCGGAGAGCGGCTTTACCGCTTCCTCCATCATAGGGAGATGCCATCATGAGCTCTTTCATGCCGAAAATCATTGCGGCCGCATCGATCTTCGCCACCATACCGCTTTCGAGCGCCTATGCTGTGCACCGTCACCACAGGGCACAGGTCGACACCACAACCACTGCATCGGTGCCGACGGATCCGGCGGCGCGGGCGGCGGTAGAGCAGTTGCTCAGCGTGAAGCAGGGTATCCGTCAGGCCAGGGAGGCCGGCAAGATCACGCAGGACCAGGCCCGCGACCTGATGCAGCAGGCGGATACCATCCAGCCTACCGCGCTGACTTCCGGAGACGTTCGGCGCTGGGGCAGATCAATGCGGTGGACCAGCGGCTTCAGAATGCCACCGGCCAGGGAACCTATATGGGTGACGGTGCCGACGGCGGCTACTATCCGAACGGCTGACGACTATACGCGCTTAAAAAAATGGCCGTCGGCGTGGGCAGTGCCTTCTCTCAGGGGGCGGCCGGTGAGAAGCGCTTGACGATCGAAGCCTTTCTCAACCCCACGCCGGAGGTGCCGCCGTTCCCACGGATGAACTCGACGCCGCTCATCTCGAGGGCATGGCAGACAGTATCCACGTTGTTCGCCTGGCGGAGCGCTACTGCCGCGTTATCCGCCGCCATCGCGAGCGGGCGTAATTTCAAACTCGAACAGGAGGAGCACAATGCTCGCAAAGACACCGAAGGCGCCGGCACTGCACGCTCGCATTCGAGGTAGGACTAGAATACGCTCGCTGCCCGGAGCTTCGACCTACGGAAGAGGCAGGACACAAGCATGGAGCGACGCCTCACCGCAATCCTTGCTGCCGACGTCGTCGGCTACAGCCGCCTCATGGGAGCCGACGAGGTTGGCACGCTTGCGCATCTGAAGAGGCTTCGCGCCGAAGTGATCGAGCCCAAGATCACAGAGTCGCACGGACGCATCGTCGGTTCCGCTGGCGACAGCCTTCTTGTCGAATTCGCCAGCGCAGTCCACGCGGTGCAGTGTGCGGTCGAAGCCCAGGAGGGATTGGCCGCTCACAATGCAAGTTTGCCCGAAGACAAGCGCATGACTTTCCGCATGGGCGTGAATTTGGGCGACGTGATTGCAGAGGACGATACGATCTACGGTGATGGCGTGAACATCGCCGCGCGGCTCGAGAAGCTTGCAGAACCTGGCGGCGTCTGCGTCGCGAGCAATGTCTACGAGCAGGTCAAGGGCAAACTAGACTATGCCTACACCGACCTCGGTAGCCATCAGGTCCACAACATCGTGGAGGCGGTGCGCGCCTATCAGGTCAGTCGAGCAAAACCAACTTCGGTATTCTCGACAAGGGAGAGGCTGACGCTTCCCGAAAAACCGTCCATCGCGGTCTTGCCATTCGACAACCTCAGTGGCGACCCCGAGCAGGGCTACTTCGCTGACGGCATGGTGGAGGAGATCATCACCGCGCTGTCCCGGACGCGCTGGCTGTTCGTCATCGCGCGCAACTCGAGCTTTACCTACAAGGGCCGGGCAGTGGACATCAAGCAGGTCGGGCGCGAGCTTGGTGTGCGCTATGTGCTTGAAGGGAGCGTGCGCAAGGCGGCGAGCAGGGTGCGCATCACCGGGCAGCTTATCGACGCGACAACGGGAGCACATCTATGGGCCGACCGTTTCGACGGCGGGCTGGAGGACGTTTTTGACCTGCAGGAGGAAGTGACCCGGAGCGTCGTCGGAGCGATCGGTCCGAAGCTGGAACAGGCAGAGATCGAGCGGGCCAAGCGCAAGCCGACCGAGCACCTTGACGCTTACGACTACTATCTGCGCGGGATAGCAAGTCTTCATCAGTTGACCAGGGAATCCAACGCAAACGCCCTTCAGTTGTTTTACAAGGCCATCGAACTCGACCCTGAATTCGCCTCGGCATACGGCATGGCCGCGTTGTGTGCCGTCATGCGCAAGGCGAACGGCTGGATGGCCGATCGTGAGCAGGAAACCGTCGAGACAGAACGCCTGGCTCTGAAGGCAGTGGATTTGGGCAGGGATGACGCGGTTGCGCTCTCACTCGGCGGGGAAGCGCTCGCGTTTGTCGTGGGCAACTACAATAGCGGGGCAGCCTTCATTGATCGCGCGCTTGCGCTCAATCCGAACCTGGCTACTGCGTGGCTATTCAGCGGCTGGGTCAGAGCCGACCTCGGCGATACGGAAACCGCCCTCCAGCACCTCGCCACTGCGATACGCATGAGCCCAGTCGACCCGTTCATGTTCGATATGCTGAATGCGGTTGCAGTGGCTCATCTCTTAGCTGGTCGATTTGAGGAGGCATCATCTTGGGCGGAAAGGTCGTTGCGGGAAAAGCCGGACTTTTTGGCGTCGTTGCGCTTTGCGGCTGCAAGCTATGCTCACGCTGGCCGAACCGAGGACGCGCAAAAGGTGGTGAGCCGAATTCTCGCCCTCGATCCTGGCCAACGAATTTCCAATCTCGCCGACGTCGTTTCAATCAGGCGTGCGGCCGATATGGCTCTGCTTGCAGAAGGTTTGCGAAAGGCTGGGCTGCCGGAATAGCGCTGCCAGGCTGGCGCATCGATCGTGAGTTGGGAACGCACCGAGATCGCAAAGACCGCACCGTAGGTGGCGTCGGCCCTCGCGCGCTAACGAGGTGGACAAATCGCCATAGGGCGCCGTACAAGCGATCCCGCGCCATGTCAGGGGTGGTCACTCATATGCGGGCGGCGCATCGGTCGAGGCGATTTCGGCCAAGATGGGGAATTCCATCGACGAGAACAAAGCTCTGCAGAGGACCTGTATGCCGGTCAATCTGGCGGCAGTTCGCGCGGCAGATGAATCCCGTCGCAAGGGTCGCAAACTGCTCGGCTATGAACGCAACGAATACAAAAAGTTGAAACTCGGAGGGGAAAAAGTTGAAACTGACTTCGCCAAAAACGGCTAAGCCATTGAAACGAAATGGCGCGAGTGACGGGGCTCGAACCCGCGACCTCCGGCGTGACAGGCCGGCACTCTAACCGACTGAGCTACACCCGCGCACAGACGAGCACGTGTCAGGCGTGTTCGTCGTTGGGGCGCTGGATAAGGGGTTCGTTTGCGGGTGTCAAGCGCGGCATGCGAGCATAACAGCAATCAGCAGAAGGTTTTTTGACAAGTGCGCCGGCATCGGGGAAATCCGCCTGACAACGGGTGCGCCGGCTGTTCATTGGGCCTTGCGAACAGAGCTCTAACTGCTTAAAGGTCCGGCCCGGAGCGGGCGATTAGCTCAGTTGGTAGAGCGCTTCGTTTACACCGAAGATGTCGGCGGTTCGAGCCCGTCATCGCCCACCAGTTTCCCGGCACCAATCAAGAATCACGGCGGCGTCAGGCGGAAATCCTGGCCTTCGGGCAGGAGCTGGCCGCCGTCGACGACGATGGTCGTCCCGGTGATGTAGCTGGCGTCGTCCGAGGCCAGGAACAGGAAGGCGTTGGCGACGTCGCGCGGCGTGCCGAGGCGCCCGAGCGGCACGGCGTCCTCCATGCTCTTGATGAAGGCGGCATCGCGGTGAAGCTTCATGCCTTCGGTCAGGATGTTGCCGGGTTCGACGCCGTTGACGGTGATGCCGTAGCCGGAAAACTCAAGTGCCGCGGCACGGATGAAGCCGTTGATGCCGGCTTTGCTCGCAGAATAATGGCCATGGCCGGGGCTGCTCACCTGCGGGCCGGTTATGGAGGAGGTGAAGAGCATGCGGCCGCTGCCCTGAGCCTTCATCGGCGTCAGCGCGGCACGCGCGGCGTTGAAGCTGCCGCGCAGGTTGACCGCCATGACGCGGTCCCAATCCTCCGGGCTGGTGTTCTCGATGAGCTGCCAAGGGTAGATGCCGGCGTTCTGGACGATGATGTCGAGGCGTCCGTGACGCTGCAGCGCCAATGCGACCACTGCTTCCGCGTCGGCCATTTTCGAAATGTCGGTGTGGATGAAGGCGGCACCCAACTCGTCGGCACTCGCCTTGCCGGCTTCGGCTTCGCTGTCGGCAAGGACCAGTTTTGCGCCTTCCTCGGCGAAGCGCTGGGCTATGCCCTTGCCGATGCCACGCGCGGCGCCGACGATCGCTGCCACCTTGCCTTCGATGCGTCCAGTCATGCGAGCCGTCCAGTCATGCGAGTCTTTGGCGAATGGTTTGCTTGAAAGCGTCGAGCAGCACGGCCGCCAGCACCAGCAGGCCGTGGATGACCTGGGTGAAGTTGGCCGGCAGGCCCATGAGGTTGATGGCGGTGTTGATGGCCGACAAAAGCAGCACACCGGCATAGACGCCGGGCAAGGTGCCGACGCCGCCTTTGAGGCTAACGCCGCCGATGACGACGGCCGCGAAGGCGTTGAAGAGCAGGCCGACGCCGAGATTGGCAGTCGCCCCGGAGGTGCGGATGGCAAGCAGCCAGCCGGCGAGGCCGGCGATGGCGCCGGCAAGCACGAAGGCGATGATCAGGTTACGGTTAACGCGGATGCCGGCTCGGAAGGTCGCCGTCTCGTTGCCGCCGATCATCACCAGATGCCGGCCGAAGGGCGTCTTGGCCATGATCAGCGAGAAGATGACGTAGCAGGCAATGGCGATCCAGGCGGTGAGCGGCAGGCCGGCGAGGCGCTGGATGCCGAACCAGCGGATTGCCGGCGCAAGATCCTGTGCCGAGCGGCCGCCCGAAACGACCAGCACGAGGCCGCGCACCCAGATGTAGGACGCCAGCGTGATGATGAAGGCGCTCATCTTCACCCTGACGATCAGGAGCCCGTTGAAGGCGCCGATGATGCCGCCGACGAGAACGGCAAGCAGCAGCGAAACCGGCACCATCAGCCATTCCGGATGCAGCTGCACGCCGAGGCCGATACCCGACGAGCAGAACAGGATGCCGACCGCCATGGCGCTGAGCGCCGCGACCGACTCCACCGACAGGTCCATGTGGCCGGCGATGATGACCAGCGCCAGGCCGATCGACATCACGCCGAGCACGCTGGAGGCTTCGATGATGTTGGCGAAGATGCCGAGCTGGAAATAGTTCGGAATGAGCAGGGAAAAGACCACCAGCACGAAGACCAGCATGAACCAGACGAGGTTGTCGAGAACGAGCTCGAGAGCGTGGCGGGTGCGGGGGTTCATGAGCTGATCCGGTTGGTGCGCAGGTTCAAGGTGTTGCAGCGTCCCGCGCGCTTCAATGCGCGCACGCGGCTTTTGAGGGGCGCTCCGAACCGATTGTGGCCCGGAGCGATCCTCGCGGTCTTATTCGACTGACTTCACCGTGTCCGTCGGCGGCTTCTGGTTGCCCCAGAAGGCCGGGTTGTCGACGTTTTCCTTGGTGATCGCGGCACCGGGGATCTTGATGTTCGGCCCCCAGGCTTCCTTGGTCACCACCGATTTCAGGCCAAGCACGTCATAGTAGCCGGGCTTGATCTCTTGCTTGTTGACGACCTTGTCCATGAACATGGCAACCGCCGCCGCCTGCGCGTAAAGCGGCTGCTCGACTTCGACGTTGAGCCAGCCCTTACGGATCAGGTCGAGGCCGACGGGCGCGCCGTTCGAGCTCATCAGCATCACATCGCCCGGCTTCTTGCCGGCGGCCTCCAGCGAGGCTACGCCGGCGACCGATAGATGGGCGGCGTGGCTGAAGATCAGGTCGATATCGGGATTGGCGAGCATTTGGTCGGCAACGATGGTGCCGGCATTGCTCGCTTCCCACTGCATGGCCGGCAGCGAGATGATCTTGACGTCCGGGAACGCCTTCATCTTCTCCTCGAAACCCTTCTGGATATCGAGCGTGTAGGGATCGCCGGGATCGCCCAACACCTGCAGGATCTTGCCCTTCACCGAGCCGTTCTTCGCCTTCAGCAGCTTCTCAGCCTGGTCGGCGGCGACATGGCCGATCTCGACGGTGCCGGCGACCGAGGTGAAGTCGGAGGGGGTGGATGTGATCTGGCGGTCGAATTCGACCACCGGGATGCCGGCGGCGCGGGCCGCCTCGACCGACGGCTTCAGCGCATTGAAATCGACCGCCGCAAGGATGATCGCCTTCGGCTTCAGCGCGATGACGTCGTTCATCTGTGACTGCTGGGCGTCGGTCTTGTTGTCGGCGTTCAGCGTCTTGAAGTCATAGCCGACCTGCTTCAGGAACAGCTCCAGCGCGCTCACCGAGCCGGTCTGGAATTCATCGAGCAGTGTCGGCACCAGATAATAGACGGTACCCTTGGACTGGGCGAATGCCGGCGTGAGCGTGGCAACGGCCAGTGCCAGGATACCGAAGACAGAAAATAGCATTCGCTTCATGTCGTTCGCTCCTCTTCTCGCCGGACCCCTCATTTGTCCCTCAGCCCGCCGGTCCGGCACCGGCGAGCGTCTCCCCGGTGATCATGTTGATCACCGCATCGGGACTTGTCTTGTTGCGCGCTACATCGCCCGCCACGACGCCCTGGCGGATCACCACGATCCGGTCTGCGACCTGGAAGGCCTGCTGCATGATGTGGGTGATGATGACGACGCCGATGCCCTGGCTCGCCACCTGGCGGATCATGTCGAGGCCGCGCCGCGTCTGCTCGACGCCGAGCGCGGCGAATGGCTCGTCGAGCAGCACCAGCTTGCCGCCCCAATGGACGAAGCGGTTGAGCTCGATCGCCTGCCGCTGGCCGCCCGAGAGATGCTCGACCTTGGTGCGCAGCGAGGGAATGCGCGTGCCGGCATTGGCCAGCGCCTTGGCCACCACGGCCTCCATGGCGCGCTCGTCGAGTACCGGAACGCCGAGCACCTTGCGGGTGATCTCGCGGCCCATGAAGAAGTTGGCCACCACGTCGACATTGGTGCAGAGCGAGAGGTCCTGATAGACCGTCTCGATGCCGGCGGCCTTGGCCTCGGCGGGCGATTTGGCGAGGAACTCCTTGCCCTCGAACAGCATGCGGCCCGAGGTTGGCTCCAGCCCGCCGGCGATGATCTTGACCAGCGTCGACTTGCCGGCGCCGTTGTCGCCAAGGAGGGCCACGACCTCGCCGCGTCCGATCGAAAAGCTGATGCCGCGCAGCGCCTGGATGGCGCCGTAGTTCTTGGCGATGTTGTCGAGGACCAGCAGGGGTTCGCTCATGCCGCGATGTCTCCGCCTTTCAGAAGGTCGCCCTCGCTCTGCCGCTTGGCGGTGAAGATCTGGCCGAAGCGCGGCGAAAGCACACCCGAAACGGCAAGCGCCGCCGCCCCCCGCAGCACCGTGTGCTGGCCGCCCTGCGCCACAAGGATGCGGGATATCCGTCGGTCCCTGCGGGCCGAGACCGAATTGTGGAGCGGCTCCGCCGATGCCGCCAGCCGCTCGAGCAGGGCAGGCGAGGCCAGTCCGCCGAGAACGATCGTCTCGGGGTCGAAGAGGTTCTCGATGGTGGCGATCGCGTTGCGAAAGATCGGCGCGACCCCGGCCACCCAGTCGGCATCGTTGCCGCTCCAGCGGCCGCGCGCTTCCAGCGAGATGTAGCGCTCGAGGCAGCCGCGGTTGCCGCAGGGACAGGGCTCGCCGCCCGGGACGACCGGGACATGGCCGATCTCGCCGGCATTGCCCCAGGCGCCGCGCAGCACGCTGCCGTCATGCAGCATGGCGCCGCCAAGGCCAAAGCCGAAATAGAGATAGTAATATTCGGCGTGCTTTGCGCCGATGCCGTAGAGGCGCTCGCCCATTGCGGCGGCCGCCATGTCGTTCTCGAAGAAGGCCGGCAGGCCAGTGACGGCGGTCAGCCGCTCGCGCAGCGGAACATCCTGCCAGCCTGCCATGGTGGTCGGTCCGACGAAGCTCATCGGTTCGACGCCGAACGGTCCCGGAAGCGCCATGCCGATGCCGATGACGCGGCCAGCCGAGCGGCGGCCGGTCAGTTCGGTGACCATGGCGCCAATAGCATCGAAGGCGTCGTCGGGAGCGGCGTTTGGCGCCTCGCGATGCGCGCTCTCGATCACGTCGCCGCTGAGGTTGATCAGCGCCGCGTCGATGCCGAGCGGGGTGAGGTGGATGCCGACGGCGAAACCACCTTCCGGATTGATGCGCAGTGTGGTCGGCGGCAGGCCGCGGCCCTTCGGCTCCTCGCGAACCGACAGGATGTAACCCTGCTCCTCCAATTCGCGCACGATGGTCGATACGGTCTGGACAGTGAGGCCGACATGCCGGGCGATCTCGCCGCGGGCGATGGGGCCGAAGCGGCGGATGGACTCAAGCACGATGCGCCGGTTGTACGGCCGCCCGAACTCCTGATTGGTTCCCCGCAACGCCATGGCTTGCGCTCCCAGTTGACGCAAGGTTCGCAGAGAAGATTTATTCAGTCAAATGGAATTCAAAAATAAGTTTGGGCCGAGGGTTCAAGAAAGGACAAGCCTTGGTAGGACCTGTCGACGTGGCGGCCTTGGCTGATTGCCTCCATGTTGAAGCCGCCTCAATGGTGAACGGCACCAGCAACCGTTGATCCAACAAGCATGGAGCAGAAATGATCGAACTGCCGTTTGCCCGCGCCGAATACCAGCAGCGGCTTCGCAAGATCCGCACCGAGATGGCCAAGCGTGGTCTCGAACTGCTGACCGTCAACGACGTTGCCAACCAACATTACATCACCGGCTATGATGGCTGGTCGTTCTACACGCCGCAGGTGGTGCTGGTTCCGATCGAGGAGGCCGAACCGGTCTGGATCGGCTGCGCCATGGATGCGGCAGGCGGTCTTCTGACGGCCTGGATGAAGCCCGAGAATGTGGTCGGTTTCCCGGAAGACCATGTTCAGCGGGCCGACCGCCACCCGATGGACTGGATCGCCAACTGGATCGTCGACAAGGGCTGGGGAAACAGGCACATCGGCATCGAACACGAAGCCTATTATTTCTCTCCAAAAGGGCATGCCCGGCTTGTCGCTGGGCTTCCCAACGCAAGATGGCATGATGCCGATCTCCTGGTGAACTGGATCCGCGCGGTCAAATCCGCGCCCGAGATCGCCTATCTGCGCAAGGCGTCGACTCTCGCCGAAGCTGCCGTCGCGCGGGCTTTTGAAGTCATCGCGCCGGGCGTTCGCGAATGCGATGCCATTGCCTCCATCCAGGCGGCGCAGATCGCCGGCAGCCCGGATTTCGCGGGCGTGCCCTTCCACCGACGATCCTCGGCGGCGAGAATGCTTCGGCTCCGCACATCATGTGGAGCGACAGGCGGTTTGGAGACAACGAGACGATTGCGCTGGAACTCGCCGGCGTCTGCCGCCGCTACGCGGCCGGGCTGGCACGAACGATGCAGCTGGGGAAGACACCGACCCGTGTCTCGGACACCGCCAAGGCAGTGATCGAGGGCATGGATGCGGTACTCGACGCGGTGAGGCCGGGAACATCGGCCGAAGCAGTCGAGGCTGCGTGGCGCAAGATTATCCAACGCTACGGACTGAAGAAGGAATCGCGCATCGGCTATTCCATCGGCGTCGCCTATCCGCCGGATTGGGGCGAACACACGATCAGCCTCAGGCCCGGCGACAAGACCGTGCTTACGCCCCGGCAACGTCGTTCATTCCATCCTCGGCATGTGGATGGATGGTTGGGGCATCGAAATCAGCGAGACCATCCTGGTGACCGAAACCAGCCACGAGACCTTGACCAAGTTCCCGCGAGAGATTCATGTCAAACCCTGAGGGCGAGGCGATGGCGGCCCTGCCGGGAGCGCCGTTGCGGCCAATATCGATCCCGGCATTCTGGACCAGATGATCGAGATCCGGCGCCATCTACTACAGTCAGAGACGCCCGTCGGTCTATTTTCGGCTTGGAATCCGCAACGAGGAGGTCGGATCGGTTTATCCGCTTCACCATCCCGGGTTTCGTGTCGATGAGGCGGCATTGAAGATAGGCGTCGCGACCCTGGCTTCGGCGGCGATCCGGTTTCTGGCCGTGCAATCGGACTGACCAAGGCGAACACCGGCTCGTGAGGGTTTTGCACGGACCGGGTGGCGCGCTTGTTCAGTATCTGATGGTCCGGCGCTCGATTAGCACGACGATGCAGAACAGCGCGATCGATAGCGACGACGAGAGCACGATCGCAGCGTAGAGGCGGTCGGACTGGTAGTTGAAGGTCGCCTGGATGATTAGCGCGCCGAGGCCTTTGTCCGAGCCGATCCATTCGCCGACGATCGCTCCGATCACGGCCGTCGCGGAGGCGATGCGGAGAGAGGAGAACAGCATAGGCAGGGCGCGTGGCAGGCGCAGGCTCCAGAAAATCTCCGAGCGCGTCGCCGACAGCACCCGGAAAAGCTCGTGCTCGTTGTCGCTTGCCGAGTCCAGGCCGCGGATCATGTTCACCAGCGTCGGGAAGAAGCAGATCACCGCGGCGATGACGATCTTCGGGGTCATGCCAAGGCCGAAGATCAGGATGATGATCGGCGAGAGCGCCAGGATCGGGATGGTGTTGAAGAACAGGACAATCGGGAAATAGGCTGCTTGCAGGATGCGGCTGTGCACGAAGAGCACGGCAAGCAGCACGGCGGCCAGATTGCCGGTGACGAAGCCGGCCAGCGCCTCGATCAGCGTTGGCCTCAGATTGTCGATGAGAAGCGGAAAATTCTTCTGGAAGACGCCGAAGATCGCGGTCGGCGTCGGCACGATATAGGCGGGGACGCCCAGCAGCGGCAGCACGTACTGCCAGGCAAGCAGGATCGAAGCGGCGCCCAGAACGGGCAGCGCAATGGTCATTTGCGGGGAAAGCGGCGCCGGTCTCACGATGCGCGCTCCAGCGCGGCGCGCAGTTCCGCCATGGCGGCGACGATCGCGGCATCCTCGCGCTTGCAGCGGTTGCCTTCCTGCTTGAAGGGCCGCATGTCGAGGTCCTTCATCACGCGGCCCGGATTGGCGGCAAGCACGATGACGCGCTCGCCAAGGTAGACGGCCTCGGCGATCGAATGGGTAACGAAAAGGATGGTCGTGCCAGTACGCCGCCAGAGAGCCAGCAATTCGTCGTTGAGCCGGTCGCGCGTGATCTCGTCCAGCGCGCCGAAGGGCTCGTCCATCAAAAGCAGTTTTGGTTCGCCAAGCAGTGCGCGGGCGATCGCAACACGCTGACGCTGGCCGCCGGAAAGCTGATGCGGCAGGCGTTCACTGAGACCGCCAAGTCCCATCAGTTCCATCAGTTCCGTGCTGCGGTCCTCTATTCTGCGCGTCAGGCTGCGCTGGCCGACACCGAGCGGCAGCCGCACATTGTCGCGCACCGTGCGCCAGGGGAGCAAAGTGGAATCCTGGAAGATGAAGCCAACGTCGCGGCGCGAGCGCACCGCGTGCGGCGTTCCGCCGAGCACGCTGATCGTGCCGCCGAGCGGATCGAGCAGATCCGCCACCACGCGGAGTAGGGTGGACTTGCCGCAGCCGGACGGGCCGAGGATCGACAGGAATGAGCCGGCCGCGACGGTGAGGTCGAGGCCGGCGAGCACTTTGACGGCCGTCTGCCGGCCGCCATAGCCGACATCGAGCTTGTTGGCTTCGATCGCGTTCGCCATCAGGCCGCAGGGGCGTCGAGCTTGGGCCGGTCGGTGGCCGAAAGTTCCAGGATCTTGGTGGTGTAGACATCCTTGGCGGCCGGGCGCCCGTTCGGATATTGGCCAACCTTGTCGAGCAATGCCAATTGCTCCTCGATCGAGGCTGGGTCGAACGTGCCCCAGCCATCCTTGGCGGTCGCACCGTCGAAGGAGAGCTTGAGCACCAGGTTGACGGTCTTTTCCTCCCAGCCGAGATCCATTTCCGGATAGGCGGCGACCATTTTCTTCACCGCTTCCTGCGGGTTGGCGTGAACCCAGCCCCAGCCCTTGCCGACGGCGCCGATGAATTTCGCCAGCGTCTCGGGACCCTTCTCTATCGCCGCATCAGTGGCGAAATAGACGTCGGCGTAGGAACTAAGCCCGAGGTCGCGCACCAGGAGGTCGATGCGGTCGTCGCCGACGACGCTCAATGCCTGGGTGTTGGTGATCCAGCCGCCGATGGCATCGACATCGCCGCGTACCAACGGGCCCTTGTCGAAGCCGACATTGACGATGGTGACCTCGGAGGGGTCGATCCCGTTCTTGGCCAGGATCTCGTCGATGACGAAGCGCGCCGTCGGCTGGATGCCGATCTTCTTGCCCTTGAGATCGGCCACGTTGCGGATCGGCTTCGCCGGTTTCGAGGTCAAGGCATAAGGGCCGGTACGGAAGCCGCAGGCGATGATCTTCACCGGCACGCCGCTGGCGCGTGCTGAGTAGAGCTGCGGCGTTTCGGAAAACTGGCCGAGTTGCGCAGCGCCGGAGATCACCGGCGGCACCGTCGAGGCGTTGGGGCCGCCGGGGCTGAATTCGACCTCCAGCCCGGCATCTTTGAAATAGCCGTTGGCGACGGCCGCGATGTCGCCGATCTGGCCGTTGGACATTAGCCAGTCATACTGGATAACCACCTTGCCGGCGGCTCTGGCGCCCGGCGTCAGCATCAGTTGCATGCCGGCCGAGGCGGCCGCGACAGCTGCGAAGCCGCTTTTCACGAAAGTGCGGCGGTTCAGTTCGTAGTCTCGGTTCCCACTCATTTTTCGCTCCTGTTGCAGACTTCTTGTCTCTTCTTTCCAAGCGCCGCTCCCCTCCGGCTCGGCGTCGTCTACGGCTGTTCGTGGTGGTAGTCGCCAGGGCCGCCGTCGAGCCAGGCGTAGAGCTCCCAGAGCGTGTCGTCCGGGTCGGTGAAATAAGCGCAGCGCGCGTTCCAGACGTAGTTTTCGGGCGGCCCGTAGAAGGGCACGCCCTTGGCGCTCAACTCGCCATGCAGGCGGTCGATATCGTCCGGCCTATCGAGCTGGACGGCGACGCAGATCTTGTGGGCGTGACGCGGCGATCTAAGGTTGGATACGCCGGTGTGACGGTTGATGTGGTCGAGTTCCCAGGCGGCGAGCGTCACGCCCTCGCCTTGGAAATCGGCAAAGCCTTCGGCGCGGCGGCGCAGGCGAAAGCCGAGTTTCCCGACATAGAAGTCGACTGTCCGCTCGATGTTTTCGACGAGCAGGCAGACGTCGGAGATGCGGGTGACGCTCGCCGGCATGGCTATTTCGCTCCGCTGATTTTACGGGTCGGCAGCTTCACGCCGACGCGGTTGGCGGCGCCGACGATGTGGGCGCGCATCGCCGCTTCCGCCGCCGCCGGATCGCCCGCCACCAGCGCCTCGTAAATGCGCACATGCTCACCGACATTGACCTCGACCAAGTCGTGCAGCGGGTTGGTGAGGCGGGCGTAGTGGATCGAGTGGCGTATCTGCTCGCAGACGAAGGAAATGAAGGTGTGGATGTAGCTGTTGCCGGTGGCGCGGGCGATCTCGCGGTGGAACAAGAGATCGGCGTCGATGCTGCCTTCTTCCCAACGCTCCTCGCCGCCCATGCGGTCGAGCGCCGCCTTGATCGAGTCGAGATGCTCCTGCTTGCGCCGCGCCGCGGCAAGCGCTGCGGATTCGGCTTCGAGGATGCAGCGCAGCTCGAACAGCCGCTCCATATTGTGCGTGTCCTTGAGTGCCTCACGGTCGATGCGGATGGCGGCCCTTTGCTCGGGCGCCAGCACGAAGGCGCCGATGCCTTGCCGGGCCTCGATGATGCCGTCGGCCCTGAGCTGGGCGATCGCTTCGCGCACCACATTGCGGCTGACTCCGAATTTCTCGGAAAGCTCCTGTTCGGTCGGCAGGCGCGTGCCCGGGTTCAATTCGCCGGATTCTATCTCGCGGCTGAGGAAGGCCGCGACCCGGTGCGGCAAAGTTTCGACGGTGCCGATGGCGGCCAGTCTTTGCTTCATGAAAAAGTCTCCGTCGAAGGCAGCAGGCAGCCGGGATTCACAAGCCCCTTGGGATCGAGCGCGGTCTTTAGTGCGGTGACCATGCGGCGATGCGTTGGCGAGAGCGCGTCCCAGAATTCGCGCCGGCGGCTGCGGCCGATGCCGTGCTCGGCGCTGATCGAGCCGCCGAGATCGACTGCAATGTCGTATAGTCCCGCCGTGACCGCTATGCCGCGCGCTCGAGCTTCGGTCGCACCGAGACTGAGCGGCGGCAGCACGTTGAAATGGATGTTGCCGTCGCCGGCATGGCCATAGGCGAGGGCAATCCAACCAGGATGTTCGATCGCCACAAAGCGGCGGGCGCGCTCGATCAGGGCAGGGATGTCCGAGATACGCACCGACAGATCGGTGCGGACATGATAGCCACGCTTCGCCTGGCCTTCGACCAGCTTTTCGCGGATCGCCCAGAAGCTCTTTGCCTGCGCGCCGCTGGTCGCGAGGACCGCGTTGGTTACCAGACCTTCTTCCATGGCATCTGCTAGGAAGCCGGCCAGTATGCCGTTTAGGTCGATTGTCGGCCCCGATGACAATTCGATCAGAGCCTGGGCAGGTGCCGTGACCGGCGCCGTCATTCCAGGCTCGATCAGCCGGGCAAGCTCGACGCATTCCGCGCCGATGATCTCGAAAGCGGAGATCAGATCGGAGCAGGCCCGGCGCGCCCGGTTGAAGAGCGTCATTGCCGCTTCGAAAGAGGAGAGACCGAGATAGGCTGTTTCGACCTGGGCCGGCTTCGGGAACAGCTTGACCTCGACACCGGTGATGATGCCGAGTGTGCCTTCCGAGCCGATGAAAAGCTGCTTCAGGTCATAGCCGCTATTGTTCTTGCGCAGGCCGGAGAAGCCGTTCCACAGCTCGCCATCGGCAAGAACGACTTCCAGGCCGAGAATCAGATCGCGCGCCATGCCGTAGCGCAGCACGTTGACGCCGCCGGCATTGGTCGCGGCATTGCCGCCGATCTGGCAGCTGCCTTGCGCGCCGAGCGCCAGCGGAAACAGGCAATCTTCGGCCTCGCTGGCGTCCTTCATCGTCTGGAGAACGCAGCCGGCATCGGCCTGAAGCGTGAAGTTGTCAGGATCGATCCGGCGGATGGCGTTCAGCCGCTCCAGGCTGACGACGACCAGGCCGGCGCAGTTGGTATCGATGGCTCCTGAAACCAGCCCGGTGTTGCCGCCCTGCGGAATGACGCCGAGCCCGAGCTCGCTGCAAAGCCGCATCAATGCTTGCACCTCGGCGGCCGAACCGGGGCGCAGCACCGCGAGGGCGCCGCCACGATAGTCGCCCGCCCAATCGCCGAGGTATTTCGCCATTCCGGCAGCGTCTGTGGTGAGACCGCTCCGTCCGACTGCGCCTTCGAAGGCGCTGAGAATGTCCGGCGAGAGGCTGTGAATGGTCATCGGCGGTTCAAATCGATGTCAGGCGATAGGGTGATACATATCATCCTACAACTTGGGCCGAGTCAATCCAGGGCAACTGCTGCCAGTCGAACTGTGGATGGATTTGAAGGAGATCTCCGGCGCGCGGCGAACGGCGCGCGCTAAAGGTACTGCGCGACCTTCTTGCCGACGGCAAGAAACCGCAACGGGTCGACCGCTTCGCCGTTGTGGCGCACTTCGTAGTGGAGGTGCGGGCCAGTCGAGCGGCCGCTGCTGCCGGTCTTGCCGATCACGTCGCCGGCGGCGAGCTTCTGGCCGACGGTGACGTCGATTTCGCTGAGATGTCCGTAGCGCGTGGCGAAACCATTGCCGTGGTCGACCTCGACCATGCGACCGTAGCCGCCGTTCCAGCCCGCCTTGGTGACGACGCCGGCGGCCGTGACCTTGGCCGGCATGCCGATCGGAGCCCTGAAATCCATTCCCGTATGCAACGCCGCCGTTCCGAGGATCGGATCGGTGCGCACGCCGAACGGGCTGGTCACCGTATGGCCGGGGGCAGGATTCGTGAGCGGCAGCTTGCGCGCCTCTTTCTTGACTTGATCTAGCGCATCAAGAGCTTCGTCCAGCTCCTTGACCTTGCTGTCGAAGATCATCGAGGAGTCGAGCGGGACGAGCGGTCCGCCGACATCGTTCTTGTCGAGCTCGGCGTCGACCGGCAAGCCTGCAGCCTCCAATGCCTGCGAGATCGCATCGGCATTCCTATAGGCATTGTCAGCGAGCGTGGTGATGCGGGTAAGCTGCTGGTTCTCGATGGCCTTGAGCGATGCGTTGATCGACACGAAAAGCTTGTCGGCGCGATCCGCGGCCGTTTCGTTGTCGAGTGGATCGGACCGTGTCGACCATAGCGAGAAGGGCCTGGTGTCGCCGGCGCTCAGGCTAGCGACGGAGTAGGTCGGAGCCTGCGAAAGGCTGCCGGTTGCGTCGGCATGCTCGTCGGGTTTCGTCGCGGTATCGGCCGCGGCCGGCACATCGCCGACCTCGTTTTCGGCGCGTTCGAGGATCGGTCCGAGCCGCCCATGACGCTGGCTGAGCTGGGTCTGCCTGGCCAGCAGCTCGCTGACCTTGGTCTCCATGAGCTGCTG
The DNA here is from genome assembly GCF_014843905.1 of Mesorhizobium silamurunense. Classification (NCBI taxonomy): domain Bacteria; kingdom Pseudomonadati; phylum Pseudomonadota; class Alphaproteobacteria; order Hyphomicrobiales; family Phyllobacteriaceae; genus Mesorhizobium; species Mesorhizobium silamurunense. Next base: position 50,754 of record NZ_LPVS01000082.1, read on the forward strand.
GTCGAGAAGCTGGCGGCTGGTGATGCGGTCGACCTGGGCGCGAAGCGCGGAGATACGATCCTCATAGGCCTGCTGCATGCGCGCCTGCCTGGCGGTCGTGGCGCCGATCAGGTCGTCGCGCAGCACCAGGTAGGAGGTGGCGAGCAGATAGCCGATGGCGATCGCCGCGAGCGCCGATCCAATGAACGCGGCAAGCCAGGGACGGATGGTGAAATGCCTGATCTCGCTGCCCCGGGCGATGATGACCGTATGGGGCTCCTTGCGCCTGCCGAATACCGCTGACTGACCGTTTGGATTCACGGGACCGAGCTTTCGTTACGACTCCAACGACAGCCGCGATTACACATTATTAGGGTTAACAAAGCTTTGCTGGCCGCAATGTCGGCGTAACCAATTCCCGCAATGCGGGTGGCGGGTTGCGGCAGGGAGAGGCCGGCAAAAACCGTTCGGTGATGCCGCGAAAGCTTGGCTTTCCCGCTTTAGAGCGCGCGCACCGCCGCCAGCACTTCTTCGGCATGGCCCTTGACGCGCACCTGGCGCCAGATGCGGGCGATGCGGCCGTCCTTGCCGATCAGGAACGTGGCGCGCTCGACGCCCATGTATTTGCGGCCATACATCGTCTTCTCGACCCACAGATGATAGGCCTCGATCACCTTGCGCTCCTCGTCGGCGACAAGATCGACGGTGAGATCGTATTTCGCCTTGAATTTGTCGTGTTTCTTCACGCTATCGGGGGACAGCCCGATGACCACGGCGCCGGCCTTCTCGAATTCCGGCTTGAGCTGCGAGAAGCCGATCGCCTCATTGGTGCAACTTGTGGTGTCGTCCTGCGGATAGAAGTAGAGTACGACAGGCTTTCCCTGGAATGAGGCAAGGCTGAGGGAGCCGCCGCCGTCGCGCGGAAGATCGAATTGCGGCGCAACGTCGCCCACGTCGAGATCAGCCATATCGATGCCCTTGTCCGAGGTTACGCGCGCATCGAGCATCGATATAACGTGAGGCGGGGATTCGTCCACGACGAGTTCGTTTACAACGGAATATTGCTTGGACCAGGAGCAACCGCAGCACGAGAAGATCAGGTTCAGGCGTGACGAGATCACCGACCTGGGAGCGTTTCCGTCCGCATGCAGCGTGCCGCCGCTCGGCCGTGCTTCGGTGCGCCGCCGCTTTCGCGTCATCGGCCGGGTGTTCGCCGGACTCTGCGCGCTGGTGCTTCTGGCCGCAGGCGGCATCTATGTGCTCGGCTCGTCGGGCATCGGCACGGAGCGGCTTCGCGCCGAAGCCGAGACGGCCATCGAGAAGCTCGCCGGCGTCGATGTCAACGTCGCGGTCGGACCGGCGCGGCTGACGCTCGACGGTTCGAGCTTCGTCGCGCTGCAGGTGAGCGATGTCAGCCTGAAGACGGCCGACGGCAAGCCGATGGCGGAAGTCGGGCGCGTCCGCTTCGGGATGCGCCTGCTGCCGCTGCTGTCCGGCGAGGTCCGGCTGACCAGCGCCAGGTTCTCCGATGCCCACATCATGGTCGCCGCGATGCCGTCCGGCGGCGGCGACTGGACGGCGGCGCTGCGCAACGAGGACGGTCTCGTCGATCCGGAGAAAGTGTCGGCGGCGGTGTTTTCCGGCGTCAACGAAGCCTTAGACGCGGTCCGCGAGGATTCGATGCGGCAGGTCGATCTGCGCAACGTCGAGTTCGAATTGCCGGCGGGCGGATCGGTCAAGCGTGTGACCGTCACCGAGGCCACGGTTGCGCAGACCGGCACGGGCAGCATGGAACTCTCGTCCGATGCCAACGTCGACGGCCGGCATGTCAGCCTGACCGCCTCCACGGCACGCGATCCGGGCGTGAGGCGGATCGCATCGCTGGACGCCAACCTCGAGGTGGCGGAAGCCGGTGGAACCCCGGTTCAGGGAAGCTCCAGCGGCGGAAACTCCGCTGCCCAGGGCGGCAAGCTCGGTTCGATTGCGCTGAAGCTTTCGGGCGCCGAAGCGTCCGGCGAAACGCCGTCGCGGCTGACCGCCTCGCTGTCGCTCGGCGGCTCGGTGCTCGATCTCGGCTCGCGCGGGCTGCTGCCGGCCGACGTCGATGCCAATGCCACGCTTGTTGCCGGGTCGAACAAGATCTCGATCGACAGGCTGCTGATCAAGACCGGTCGCTCGACTTTCGATTTTTCCGGCTCGATCGGGCCGAAGCCGGCGGTCGCGGGCGAAGAGCCGTCCTATCGCTACGACCTGGTCAGCGACGGCTCGACGCTCGCGCCGTCGGAATCGCCGGAGCCGGCGCTTCAGTTCCTCGCCCGCATCGCCGGCGTCTATCAGACCAAGAGCCGCAAGCTCGTCGCCGAGCAGATCGGCGTCCGCTCCGGCGGTTCGAGCGAGGTATTGGGCACGGCCTCGCTCGCCTTTATCGACAACGGGCCGCCGGGTGTGTCGCTTTCGCTTAACGTCCACGACATGCCGGTCTCGCATGTGAAGCAGTTGTGGCCATGGTTCTCGGCCCGCAACGCGCGGCTTTGGGTGCTGGACAATCTGTTCGGCGGCCGTGTGGTCGACGCCAACCTGCAGTTCCAGGTCGTACCGGGGCGGCTCGGCAACGGCGTACCGCTTTCCGGCGACGAGGTGTTCGGCCGCTTCCAGGTCGAGGGCTCGCGCTTCGACACGGCAGGCCGCATTCCGCCGATCCGCGACGCGGTCGGTGTGGTCGCCTTCCATGGCAACGACGTCGACATCAGACTGTCTTCGGGCAGCGTCTATATGCCGAGCGGCCGCACTGTGGCGGCAAGCGGCGGCACGCTGACGGTTAAGGAAGCAAACCATTCGCCGGTTATCGGCGCGCTCGACATCGATGTTGCGGGCGAGGCGTCGGCGATTGCGGAGCTCGCCTCGTACGAGCCGATCAATGCCATGCGCCATGTCGGCCTGGTGCCGGAAGACCTGACGGGCACCGTTACCGGTCATGTCCGGGCGGACATCCCGCTGACCTCCGGCGTCGACACCTCGAAGCTCAATTGGCTGGTGGCGCTGGACTACCAGGATCTTTCTTTAGCCAAGCCGTTCGAGGACCAGACGGTGACCGAGGCCGACGGGTCGATCACCGTCAGCCCCGACCGCGCGGTGATATCGGCCAAGGCGAAGCTGAACGGCATTCCGGCCGAGCTCGATCTGGTCGAGCCGCTCGAGGACAGCGGGCCGCCGCGCAGCCGTAAGGTGGCGCTCGTGCTCGACGACAAGACGCGCGACGCGACGATGCCGGGCCTCTCGCCGCTGCTTTCCGGGACCATCAAGGTGTCGATCGACAAGAGCGGCGAGGGCAGCCAGAACGTCTCGGCCGACCTGACCAACGCCCGGCTCGACATTCCTTGGGTCGGGTGGAGCAAGGGGGCGGGCATTCCCGCCAAGGCCACCTTCACCATGGCCAAGTCGGGCAGCACCACCACGCTGTCGGATTTCAACCTCGAAGGGAAGAGCTTTTCCGTCGACGGCGACGTAACGTTGGTCAACGGGGCGCTGTCGCAGGCGCGTTTCAGCAAGGTCGCGCTGAACAGGGGCGACGACGTCGCCGTCGCGGTCAAGCGGTCGGGCAAGGGCTACGCGGTCGATGTCAGCGGCGAGTCGCTCGACGCCCGCTCGCTGATCAAGCAGTTCACCTCCGACGTCGACACGGCCACAAAAGGCGCCGGCGCCGGCGCGATCTCGGTCAGCGCCGACGTGAAGTCCTTGGCAGGCTTCCACGACGAGGTCTTGTCGAACCTGAAGCTGGATTACAGCGCAGCTGGTTCCCGGGTGAATGGCCTCGATGTCAGCGCGACGGCGAGTTCGGGCGCCGCGATCACGATCAGGAACACAACCGGCGACAGCGGCCGGTCGCTCAGGATGAAATCGGACGATGCCGGAGCAATCCTGCGCTTCCTTAACATCTATGAGCATATGGAGGGCGGGGCGATCACGCTGTCGCTCGCGGGCGCCGCCGACGGGCCGATGAAGGGCCAGGTCGACGCCAGCAATTTCTACGTTGTGAACGAGCCGAAGCTCGCTTCGATCGTGTCAACCAGGCCGGCCGGCGACACGCGCAGCCTCAACCAGGCGGTGAAGGCCGACATCGACACCTCAAGGGTGCAGTTCGAGCGCGGCTTTGCCGAGATCGACAAGGGATCCGGCTATCTCAGACTGGCAAACGGCCTGCTGCGCGGTCCGCGCATCGGCACCACTTTCCAGGGCACGCTTTACGACGAGAACAACAATATGGACATGACCGGCACCTTCATGCCGGTCTATGGGCTGAACCGCATTTTTGGCGAATTGCCGCTGTTCGGCCCGCTGCTCGGCAACGGCCGCGACCGCGGCCTGATCGGCGTCACCTACCGGCTGCGCGGCAACGCCAACAAGCCGACCCTCAACATCAATCCGCTTTCCGTGGTGGCACCCGGGATATTCCGGTCGATCTTCGAGTACAGGTGAGGGCTGGCGACGCATCGTTCGGGCAGGGGGCTTGGCCTGTCTTGATGTCGCAGTGGCGGGCGATCACCGGCTTGGGACTTGCAAAAGCCACGCTTTGCGATCAGCCTAACAGAATGATGGCTCGGCTTTCGCCAAAACATCTTTTGGTCATGCTGCTCGCGGTCTTCCTGACCGCGGGGTTCAGCCTGTCCGCTGCCCAGGCCAGTGTCATGCCGGTCCGCATGGCGGGCGCGATGACGATGCCAGCCGATATGGGCATGGGCAAAATGGCCGAGACGCCCATGAAGGGCGATTGCAACGCCTGCCTCAAGGACACGGGCACTAAGGGCAGCCCGATGCAGTGTCCGGCGGTCTGCATCGCGCCAGCGCTCGCCGTGCTGCCGCAGGATTTCGGGGTAGTCCCGGTTCCCTCGGTGCAGCAGCCATCGGCCTTGCCCGCTGCGTTCCCGCACGGGCGAAGTTCCGTGCCTGATCCATACCCTCCAAGACCCAGCGCTTGACGCCGTTTCAGCCGCAACACGGCTGATCCCCGGCGCCTGATCGCCTACGTCGCGCATCGTTGCGCCGCGGGCGCGCACAGCAATCCAGTTCGTTGTCGAGCCGTTCGCCATCGATCGAGATCGCAAAGGGTTTGAAGGGTGAAATACGATTATCATTGCACCGTGTCGCGTCGCGGGTTTCTCGCGGCAGCCGCAGGTGCCGCCATATCTGCTTCGCTGCGTCCAACTCGCGCCTCCGCTCTCGAAGAGCGCCAAATCAAGGCCGCGCCCGGCGAAGCCCGCTTCAGTGGCTCGGACGGTCCGTCCACTGCTGCCTGGACTTACAACGGAGCCATATCCGGTCCAGCGTTGCGGCTCAGACAAGGCCGGCCGGTCCGCATCACCGTCGAAAACGGGCTGGATGAGGACACCACCGTCCACTGGCATGGCATCCGCTTGCCGAACGCCATGGACGGCGTGCCGGGGCTCACGCAGCCGCCCATCAAGCCGGGCGAAAGCTTCCTCTACGAGTTCACGCCGCCGGATGCCGGCACGTTCTGGTATCACCCGCACGCCGACAGCCTCGTGCAGCTCGGTCGCGGGCTCGCCGGCCCGCTGATCGTCGAGGAGGCCGAGCCCGCGGCCTTCGACCGCGACCTTCTCTGGCTGCTGCAGGACTGGCGGCTTACCAAGGACGGCCAGATCGCCGGCGGTTTCGGCAACATGATGGATGCGTCGATGTCGGGTCGCGTCGGCAATCTGGTCACCATCAACGGCACTGTGCCGGCCGACCTCGGCGTGAGGGCCGGCGAGCGCCTCAGGCTGCGGCTCGCCAATGCCTCGCTTGCCCGCATGATGGCGCTGCGCTTCGAAGGCCATCGGCCGATGGTCCTGGCGATCGACGGCCAGCCCTGCAATCCTCATGAACCGGATGACGGTCGACTGGTGCTGGCGCCGGCCATGCGCATCGACGTCGTGCTCGACATGCAGGGCGACCCGGGCAGCCGGCATGCCGTGATCGACGACTTTTACGACGGGCTCGCTTACACGCTGACCAACCTTGCCTATGACAAGGCGCCTCCGCTCAGGGCGCATCCCATCGACGCCCCTGTCGGCCTGCCGCGCAATCCGCTGCCGGCGCCGGACCTGGCGAACGCCGTGCGCCAGGAAATCGTGCTGCAGGGCGGCATGATGGGCGGCGGCAAGTTCGCCGGCGTCGGCGGCATGATGGGTATGGGCATGCCCGGCATGAATGGCTCCGCCGCCTGGGCGATCAATGGCAGGACACGGTGCTGCTGGCGCCCAAGGACGTGATCGAATGCGCCTTCGTCGCCGACAATCCCGGCAACTGGATGCTGCATTGTCATGTCGCCGACCACCAGATGTCCGGCCTGATGACCGTGTTCCGGGTGACCTGATTTTCAATCCAACCCATCAACCAAGGAGAACTGCAAAATGAAGCTGACCTACGCGCTGACCGCCCTCGGCCTCGCGATCGCAACGCCGCTGCCGGCACTCGCCGCGACGATCGCCGCGGTGATGTACAAGAACCCGCAATGCAGCTGCTGCGAGGCATACGCCGCCTATCTCGAGCAGAACGGCTTCAAGGTCGACATCAAGCCGGTCAACAATCTCTTCAGCAGCGATGCCGGCGTGCCAGCAGACCTTGAAGGCTGCCACACGATGATGGTGGACGGTTATGTCGTCGACGGCCTGATGCCGGTCGAGATCGTCAAGAAGCTTCTCACCGAACGGCCGGCCATCACAGGCATTACACTCGCCGGCATGCCTGCCGGCGCACCCGGCATGGGTGGCCAGAAAGACGGAACCTGGACGGTCTATGCCTTCACCAGGGACGGCAAGGCGCCGACTGTCTATGCGACGGAATGAGCGCATGATCGCAAGCAAGCTGGCCGTGGCCCTTTCGGCAATGCTGCTCACGGCCTCGCTGCCCGCAGCGGCGGCGGAGGCGCCGCAGAACTTCGCCGTTCTCGATACGCCCGCCGCGTTGCCGGAGATCAGCTTCGCGGATGCGGCCGGCCAGCCGAAAACGCTCGCCGACTATTCCGGCAAGGTGGTGCTGCTCAACATCTGGGCGACGTGGTGCGGGCCCTGCCGCAAGGAAATGCCGACGCTCGACCGGCTGCAGGCCAAGCTGGGCGGGCTGGACTTCGAGGTCGTCGCGCTGTCGATGGACCGGAAGGGTCCGGACGTCGTGAAGAAATTCTTCGCCGAGACAGGTGTCATGCACCTTGCGCTCAACATCGACACCTCCGCCCAAGCGATGTTCACGCTTGGCGCCGTCGGCCTGCCGATGACGCTGCTGATCGACGGGCAAGAGAAGGAAATCGGCCGGCTGATCGGCCCGGCCGAGTGGGACGCTCCCGACATGGTCGACTTCATCCGCGCCCGCATCGCCGACGATCAGAAGGAGAAATGAGCGATGCCTGTTCGGACACGCCACGAGCCGAGTTGGATGCGCCTGCTGCTCGGCCTGATCGCGCTTACGGCGCTGGCCGTTGGCTTCGTCCATGGCGCCCGGGCGCATTCGCTGGATGACATCGACGCCATGCTGCAGAGCGACGAGAAGTATTTCCAGCCAATCGACAAACCGGTGCCGGACTTCACGCTACGCGCCGCCGACGGGCGTATCGTGCGGCCGGCCGATCTCATCGGCAAGGTCGTCGTGCCCCATTTCATCTACACCTCGTGCCCGGACGTTTGCCCGCTGCATGCAGAGAAGGTCGCCGAGGTCCAGAAGATGGTGAACTCGACGCCGATGAAGGACCGGGTCGTCTTCATCAGCATAACCACCGACCCGCGGAAGGACACGCCCGATGCGCTCAAGGCCTACGGGCCGACACATGGGCTCGACCCGGTCAACTGGCTGTTCCTGACCACGGCCCCGGACCAGCCCGAAGATGCGACCCGCAAGCTGGCGGAAGCCTTCGGGCACAAGTTCACCCTCACCGATGACGGTTATCAGATGCACGGCATCGTCACCCATGTGATCGACAGGGAGGGCCGCTGGCGGGCGAATTTCCACGGGCTGAACTTCCAGCCCATCAACCTCGTCACCTTCGTCAACGCGCTCACCAACAATGTCGAGCGCCCGCACCACGAGCAGGACGAAGGTTGGCTGGCGAAACTGAAGAACCTGCTGTGAGGCAGGACCACCGCTCTCGAAAAGAAAGGGAAGCACATGTTCACCAGGGCGCATAAGAGCCGAACTTTCGGAAGCATCTTTCGCAGCATCCTGCTCGCTGCACTGGCGGGATGGTTCCTGCTCCATCCAGGCTTTCTGGGCGTGCGGGGACCGGCGCTCGCGGCCGGTGAAATGTCCCAAGATCAGCTCGACCAGCGGATCCATGACTATATCCTGGCGCATCCGGAGGTTCTCGTGCAGGCGCTGCAGAGTCTGGATCAGCGCCAGCGCGAGGCGGAGCTGGCCGAGGCCAGAAAGGTGCTCAAGGCGCGCGCGGACGACATCTTCCATGACAAGCGGAGCCCCGTCGGCGGCAATGCGCAAGGCAATGTCACCCTGGTCGAATTCTTCGACTATAATTGCCCCTATTGCCGCATGATGGCGCCGATCATGGACCAGGCCGTGGCCGACGATCCACAGCTCAGAATCGTCTACAAGGAATTCCCTATCCTCGGCCCGGATTCCGTGTTCGCGGCCAAGGCCGCGCTTGCCGCCGACAAGCAAGGCAAATACGCGGCGTTTCACAAGGCGCTCTACGCAGCAAAGACAAGGGTGACCGAGGCGGTCGTGCTCAAGATCGCCGCCGAGGCCGGGCTGGACGTCGAGCGCATGAAGGCCGACATGCGGCAGCCCGACATCCAGGCATCGATCGACCGCAATACGGAACTGGCGCAAGCGCTCAGGATCACGGGGACGCCCGGCTTCGTCGCCGGCGACCAGATTTATCCTGGCGCGACCGACCTTGCGACACTGAAAACATTCGTCAACCAAGCGAGGGCCGGCAAATGACCAGCACCCCAAACCGGCGCACGATTGTTCTCGGCGTGTTTGGCGTCGCCACGGCCGCAAGCCTTTTCGAGCGGCCTGAATCGGCAATCGCCGCCGAAGATCCGGAGCTGGCAAGGCGTTTCAAGGATCTCAGCGAGAACGGCAACAGCACCTGTTCGGCCAAGTTCACGGAAACGATCGCGACCATGCCGGCGATGGCGCGCATCAAGGGCTCGTGCTGCAGCCCGATGGAGCTGAAGCGCTATGGCGAGCAGGTGAGGGGGCTTACCAAATACCGCGCCATCCCGATGATCCCCGGCGATCCCTACGATATAGCGGCTGCGACAGCGCAACAGATGATGCCATATTACGATCTGAAGCTCACCGGCGACGAGCAGAAGGCCTATGACTATGCGATGGCCAATTCCGAGGAGAAGGGTCCCTGCTGCTGCCCATGCTGGCGCTGGAAGGTATATGGCGGGCTGGCGAAATACCTGATCCACGAACACGGTTTTGACGGCAAACAGATCGTCGATGTGTGGGATCTTTCAGACGGCTGCGGGGGCGGGATGTAAGGCTTGCCGGGAAGTGACATTTCCGCCCGCTGATCGCTGCCCGTCAACTCGAAACCTCGTCCGCCTTGACGGGCTTGCGCGGCGACCTAGTTCACCCCGCAATCGCCGATACGCACCGGCGAGGCCGGCTCTCGCCACCCATGGAGGATGATCGCCATGATGGATGGTTCGGCTTGGATGATGGGCGGCATGGCGCTCATCTGGGTCTTGGTCTTCATCACGCTTTTGCTCAGCATAGCGGCGCTGGTCAAATACCTGCGAAGCTGACCGGCCCCGCGCATTCCGGCAAGGGTCGCGGCCGACAAGAGGTGTGGTCGCGAATGGTCAGACCGCCCGCACCAGCACGTGTTTCTTCCTGCCGAGCGAGAGCTTTACGACACCCTCGGCGCCCAGATCCTCAAGCGTCACCACGCGGCGGTCGTCCGCGACCGGCTGGTCGTTGAGGCGCACGGCGCCGCCCTGGATGTGCCGCCGCGCCTCGCTGTTGGAGCCCGCAAGCCCTGCGGTCACGAACAGCGACAGCATGCCGATGCCGGCCTGGAGATCAGCCCTGGCCACCTCGACGCTCGGCAGCGTGTCGGCGAGCGCGCCTTCCTCGAAGGTCTTGCGCGCGGTTTCGCTCGCCGTCTCGGCGGCCTCTCGGCCGTGCAGCATGGCGGTGATCTCGGTAGCGAGGATCTTCTTCGCCTCGTTGATCTCCGAGCCGCCGAGCTTTTCGAGCCGCGCGACCTCGTCGAGCGGCAGCGTCGTGTAAAGCTTCAGGAAGCGGCCGACGTCGGCGTCCTCGGTGTTGCGCCAGTACTGCCAGAACTCGTAAGGCGACAGCATATCCGCATCGAGCCAGACCGCGCCCGAGGCCGACTTTCCCATCTTGGCGCCGGACGAGGTGGTGAGCAGCGGCGTCGTCATCGCGTAGAGCTGCGCATTCTCCATGCGGTGGCCGAGGTCGATGCCGTTGACGATGTTGCCCCACTGGTCGGAACCGCCCATCTGCAGCCGGCAGCCGAAGCGCTTGTAGAGCTCGACGAAGTCGTAGGCCTGCAGGATCATGTAGTTGAATTCGAGGAACGACAGCGATTGCTCGCGGTCGAGCCTGAGCTTCACGGAATCGAAGGCGAGCATGCGGTTGACCGAAAAATGCCGGCCGACATCGCGCAGGAAGTTGACGTAGTTGATCTCCATCAGCCAGTCGGCATTGTTGACCATGATGGCGTCGCCGGCGCCGCTGCCGAATTTGAGGTAGGGCGCGAAATTGCGGCGGATGCCGGCGAGATTGTTCTCGATGTCCTCAGGCGTCAGCAGCTTGCGCGCCTCGTCCTTGAAGGAGGGGTCGCCGATCATCGAGGTGCCGCCGCCCATCAACGCGATCGGCCGGTGGCCGGTCTGCTGCAGCCAGTGGAGCATCATGATCTGGATCAGCGATCCCGCATGCAGGCTCTTCGCCGTTGCGTCGAAGCCGATATAGGCACTCACCGTTTCCTTGGCGAAAAGCTGGTCGAGGCCGGTTTCATCCGAAATCTGGTGGATGAAGCCGCGCTCGCTCATGACGCGCAGGAAATCGGACTTGAAGGCGGACATCTTTTCTTCCCGGAGTTCGCCCGGCATCCGGCCGAGCGTGACGTGAAGGGGCGCGTTTAGCATCAGCGGGCGATCAGCAAAAGTGGTTTCCGGTTTTGCGTCGATCGCCGCCACTCAAATGCGCGATCAGCAAAAGTGTTTCCGGTTTTGCGTCGATCGCCCGCAATGCCGCGCGTCCTTGCTTCGCCCGTTTTGCTGGCGTAATGAGGCGCCCGCGCAAGGGCAGCGCGCCCCGAGCGCCGCGACGGGGCCATCCAGCAGATCAGATCGGACAAGCTCCCGCGATGAACCGGAACTACCTTTTCCTCTTTCTGTTCAGCGTTGTGATGACCGTCAGCGGGCTGGCAAGCCTGCCGCCGGTCGACCGCGACGAATCCCGTTTCGTCCAGTCGACCAAGCAGATGGTCGAGACCGGCGATTATATCGACATCCGTCTGCAGGATGTGACGCGCTACAAGAAGCCGATCGGCATCTACTGGCTGCAATCGGCGGCGGTCGCGCTGAGCGGCGAGGGGGCCGAAGCGCCGATCTGGGTTTATCGCCTGGTTTCCATGCTCGGCATTGCGCTCGCCGTCGTTGGCATCGGCTGGACGGGCACAAAGCTCTTCGGCGCCAATGCCGGCCTTGCCGCCGGCCTGATGATGGCGGCGATCTTCGCCACCGCCTTCGAGGGCCGCGACGCCAAGACCGATGCCATGCTTCTCGCCTGTTGCGTGGCCGCTCAGGGTGCGCTGGCGCAGGTCTATCTGGCCGCCCGCCGCAAAGAGCCGGTCGCAGGCCATCTGCCCTGGATCTTCTGGATCGGGCAGGGGCTGGGCATCCTGATCAAGGGACCGGTCGCCCCGCTCTTGTCGCTGCTTACGGCCGCGGCTCTGTTTGCCTTCGATCGCGACTGGCGCTGGCTTTTGAAGCTGAAGCTGGTGCGCGGTGTCGCGATCGTGCTCGTCATCGTCCTGCCCTGGATCGTCCTCATCAGCTGGAAGAGCGGCGGCGCCTTCTTCCATGAGGCGGTCGGCAAGGACATGCTGAACAAGGTGGCGCAAGGCGAGGAATCGCACGGCCTGCCGCCCGGCTTCTACATGCTGCAAGGCGAGGAATCGCACGGCCTGCCGCCCGGCTTCTACATGCTCACCTATTCGCTGTTCATGTGGCCGTTCGGCCTGATCGCGGTTGGCGCCGGGTTGCAGGCCATCAACCGCTTCCGGGACGACCCGCGCCTGCGCTTCTGTCTCGCCTGGTACATCCCGTTCTGGCTGGTGTTCGAGGCGATCCCGACCAAGCTGCCGCATTACGTGATGCCCGCCTATCCCGGCATGGCGTTGCTGGTCGGCTGGCTGCTCACCTTGCCGGCCGACCAGGCCAACGCGCCGCTGAAGCGCTGGCAGAGCTGGCTTTGGTGGGCGACTGCCTTCGGCGTGGTCGTGGTGTCGATCGGGCTGGCCGCAGTCTGCATCGGGACGCCGATCTATTTCGCCAAGGCCTTTTCCTGGTGGAGCATCCCGGCGGCAATAGCGGCGCTCGTGACCGGCTATCTTGCTTTCCCGCGCCAATTGCAGGTCCCGCTCGGACGCATCGCGGCGATCGCGGTTGGCGCGGGCATAACGTTCAGCCTGCTGTTCGGCGTGATTGCGCCGTCCTTGAAGCCGATCTGGCTAAGCCCCGCCATCAAGACAGCGGTCGATGTCAACCGCCCTTGCGACACAACTGTGCTTGCCTCATCGCCCTATCATGAACCGAGCCTGGTGTTCCTGGTCGGCACCAATACGGTGCTGACCGATATCGACGGCGTTGCAAAACACCTGCTTGCCGATCCAGCCTGCGCGCTGGGACTTGCTCCGGTCAAGGAAGAGCAGAAGCTCGACGAACTGCTTGCCGGGCAGGGCAAGTCGGCGAAGCGGCTTACCGAAATCGACGGGCTCAACTATTCGTCAGGAGACAAGCTGGCGCTCGGCCTTTATCGGGTAACCCCGTGAGGAATAACGTCGGGCTTCGATGCCCCTGGAGCGGTTCAACCTTTCTCAGAATCGTTGACCCGCTCTAAGTATTTGTTTGACGCAATTCCGGACGGAAAACCGCTACGCACCTTTCCTGGAATTGCTGTAAGGCTCAGCCATGTCCGCCGTCGCCCTTTACCGCCGCTCGCTCGGCAACTTCCTCGACACGATTGCTATCGTGAGGCGGCGGTTTGCCGTGCGGCCGGCGCGCTATCCCGAGATCGCGTGGCCGGTCTGGGCGCTCGCTTGGGCGCTGCTGGCGGCTGCCGCTTTCCTCAGCCTCGATAGCGCCGCCGGCAGGATGCGCGGGGCCTGGACGCCCGGCTTCGTCCATTTCACCGACTTCTTCACGGATTTCGGCCTGGGCGGCTGGTATCTCATCCCCGCGGCTCTCTGCCTCGTCGCTGCCAATTTGACGGACTGGCGCGGCCTTTCACGGCAGGCGCGGATAATGGTCTACAACTGGACGTGCTTCGCCTTCCTGGTGCTTTGCGCGGTCGGCCTTTCCGGGCTGGCGGTCAATTTGCTGAAATATGGCATCGGCCGGGCGCGGCCGCTCTATTTCGACAGTTTCGGGGTGCTGTCGCTGCATCCCTTCGCCATGGATGCGCGCTTCGCCGGCTTTCCGTCGGGCCATGCCACGACGATGGGCGCCGTATTCGGCATCCTGCTGCTGCTGTTCCCAAAACGCTGGCACATCGCGCTGGCGGTCACCGCCTGCATTGCCTCGACGCGCGTCTTCGTCGGCGCGCATTATCCGAGCGACACGGTGGCCGGCTTCGGGCTTGGCCTCGCCTTTGCGATTGTCACGGGACTGGTCTTCGCGCGGCTCGGCTTCATCTTCTGCCGGCCGTCGTCGACCAGACCCGTGCCCAAGCGCACGTTCCGGCTGCTGTCGTCCAGCAGGTCGAAAGATAAAGCATCGCTGGCGAGGCGGAGCCGCGAGCAACTATCGGCTGACCGCCTTTAGGTTGCTCTCACTACCGCAGCCGCTTTGGCCGCGGATCGGCGAGCTCGCCTGCCAGTCGCCGGTCGAGGTAGTCGGCGCACTCGTCGATCAGCAGTTCGGCGTGGTTGGCGAAGAAATGGTTCGCGCCGGGGATCGTCTTCTGCGTGATGGTGATGCCCTTTTGCGTGTGGAGCTTGTCGACCAGCGTCTGCACGTCCTTGGGCGGCGCCACCTTGTCGGCATCGCCGTGGATGATGAGGCCGGACGAGGGGCAGGGCGCGAGGAACGAGAAGTCGTAGGTATTGGGCTGCGGGGCGACCGAGATGAAGCCCTCGATCTCGGGCCGGCGCATCAGAAGCTGCATGCCGATCCAGGAGCCGAAGGAATAGCCGGCAACCCAGCAGCTCTTGGAATCCGGATGCAGCGACTGCACCCAGTCGAGCGCGGCGGCTGCGTCCGATAGCTCGCCGGTGCCGTGGTCGAACTCGCCCTGGCTGCGGCCGATGCCACGGAAATTGAAGCGAAGCGTGGTGAAATCGCGCTTCTGGAACATGTAGAAGAGGTCGTAGACGATCTTGTTATTCATCGTGCCGCCGAATTGCGGGTGCGGGTGCAGCACGATGGCGATCGGCGCGCTCTTTTCCTTGGAAGGCTGGTAGCGTCCCTCCAGGCGACCAGCCGGACCGGCGAAAATGACCTCAGGCATAAAATACTCCACGTGGCATACGAAGGCGCTTGCCCGGAACTTCCCTTGGCCCATTCTGTGGCCTTGACGCCGGGCAAGCGTCTTCCTAGAAGCTAGTTTAGAATTGTTCAAAACTGGGTGGCCGAAAACGCAATGGTCCGGCCGCCCGCGCCGCAAGCCGGGTAAATAGGACGGCTTGCCTTGCAATTTCAAGGAAATAACGCGCTATCCTCGCGGAATGGCTGCTGACGGGACCGACGGAAGGAAAATGGCCGCAACTCGCGCCTATCTCGACTACAACGCCAGCGCACCTCTCATTGCAGAGGCGCGGTCGGCGATGGTCGCCGCGCTCGACGCCGCCAATCCGTCGTCGGTCCACAGCGAGGGCCGCGCGGCGCGCCGGCTGATCGAGGACGCCAGGCGCGACGTGGCAAGGCTGGTCAACGCCAAGCCCGAACATGTCGTGTTCACCTCGGGCGCGACGGAAGCCGCCTCGACGCTGCTTGGTCCCGACTGGCAGATGGGGCGCGGCGCTATCCGCATGAGCCGCCTCTACGTCTCGGAGGCCGACCATCCCTGCGTGCTCGGCGGCGGACGTTTTCCGGCCGCGCAGGTGACGCGGATCGGCGTCGATCGGAACGGCATTGCCGACCTCGACGCGCTGACCAAGGCGCTGGCCGCGCACGACAGGGCCGATGGCCTGCCGCTGGTGGCGATCCATGCCGCCAACAACGAGACCGGCGTTATCCAGCCGATCGGCCGCATCGCCGAGATCGTCAAGGGGGCGGGCGGTGTGCTGGTGGTCGACGCCGTGCAGGCTGCCGGGCGGATTCCGATCGACATGTCAGCCGGTTATGCCGACTATCTGATCCTGTCCTCGCATAAGATCGGCGGCCCGAAGGGCGTCGGCGCCATTGTCGCTCACGCCGACCTGATGATGCCGAAGCCGCTGATCAATGGCGGCGGTCAGGAAAAGGGCCATCGCGCCGGCACCGAGAACCTTCCCGGCATTGCGGGTTTCGGCGCCGCGGCGCGGGCAGCACTTGTCGGGCTGGATGCGATGGAAGCGGTCGCGCATTGCCGCGATGAGATCGAGGCGATCGTCCAGGAAATTGCCTCTGACGCGGAAATCTTTGGAGCGGCGGCGCCAAGGCTTGCCAATACGACATTCTTCGCTATTCCCGGCGTCAAGGCCGAGACGGCGCAGATCGCTTTCGATCTTGCCGGAGTGGCGCTGTCGGCCGGCTCCGCCTGCTCGTCGGGGAAAGTCGGGCCAAGCCGTGTGCTGAAGGCGATGGGCCACGGCGATAGCCTTGGCGCATTGCGCGTCTCGATCGGCCGCGCAACCGGCGCAAGGGAGATCGAGGCGTTTCGGGCTGCCCTGGCCGGCATAGCCGCGCGTCGGGCTGGAAAAGAAAAGGCCGCCTGACGGTGGCACGGCATCGGACAAAAGATCCCGGCGGCTCTCTAAATCCGGTGCTCGAAAATGAATTCAGGCCATCCGGCCTGGTTGAGCCGTGCGTTTCGTCTTGGCCGGGTGAATTTCCGGTCGGAACGCACTATATGGAGGTTACTCCGCTGTCGGTCCCCTCGGGGACTGATCTCGGCGGTGCCATAGTTTGAAAACTGCCGGGCCTTGACCCCGGCGTGGATGGAGAACGCTTATGCCTGCTGTGCAGGAGACGATCGATCGAGTCCGAAAGATCGACGTCGACCAGTATAAATACGGATTCCAGACAGAGATCGAGATGGACAAGGCCCCCAAGGGCCTGAGCGAAGACATTATTCGCTTGATCTCCGAGAAGAAGGGTGAGCCGGACTGGATGCTAGAATGGCGTCTCGGGGCCTTTCGGCGATGGCTGACGCTCGAAGAGCCGACCTGGGCGCGCGTCCGCTATCCGAAGATCGACTTCCAGGACATCCACTACTACGCGGCGCCGAAGAGCACGCCGGGTCCGACGTCGCTCAGCGAAGTCGATCCCGAACTCTTGAAGGTCTACGAGAAGCTCGGCATTCCGCTGAAGGAGCAGGAAATCCTCGCGGGCGTGCAGAAGACCGAAGAGTCCGAGTTGGAGGAGGCCAACGACAACGTCTACAAGTCGGGCCGCGTCGCGGTCGACGCCGTGTTCGATTCAGTGTCGGTCGTTACCACCTTCAAGAAGGAGCTGGCTCAGGCCGGCGTCATCTTCTGCTCGATCTCTGAAGCCATCCGCGAGCATCCGGAACTGGTGCAGAAATATCTCGGCTCGGTCGTGCCGACCACCGACAATTTCTACGCCACGCTGAATTCGGCCGTGTTCACCGACGGCTCCTTCGTGTTCGTGCCGAAGGGCGTGCGCTGCCCGATGGAGCTGTCGACCTATTTCCGCATCAACGAGAAGAACACCGGCCAGTTCGAGCGCACGCTGATCATCGCCGAGGAGGGGGCCTACGTCTCCTATCTCGAGGGCTGCACGGCGCCGCAGCGCGACGAGAACCAGCTGCATGCGGCCGTGGTCGAGCTGATCGCGCTCGACGATGCCGAGATCAAATATTCGACGGTGCAGAACTGGTACCCGGGCGACGCCGAGGGCAAGGGCGGCGTCTACAATTTCGTCACCAAGCGCGGCGACTGCCGCGGCGACCGCTCGAAGATCTCGTGGACGCAGGTCGAGACCGGCTCGGCGATCACCTGGAAGTACCCGAGCTGCATCCTGCGCGGCGACGATTCCAGCGGCGAGTTCTATTCGATCGCCGTGTCCAACGGCTACCAGCAGGTCGACTCGGGCACCAAGATGATCCATCTCGGCAAGAACACGTCGAGCCGCATCATCTCCAAGGGCATCGCCGCCGGCTTCTCGCAGAACACCTATCGCGGCCAGGTTTCGGCGCACCGCAAGGCGGCCAACGCGCGCAACTTCACCAATTGCGACTCGCTGCTCATCGGTGACCAATGCGGCGCGCACACCGTGCCCTACATGGAGGCCAAGAACTCGACCGCCCAGTTCGAGCACGAGGCGACGACGTCGAAGATCTCCGAGGACCAGAAATTCTACGTCATGCAGCGCGGCATCCCCGAAGAAGAGGCGATCGCGCTGATCGTCAACGGCTTCGTCAAGGACGTCATCCAGCAACTGCCGATGGAGTTCGCCGTCGAGGCGCAGAAGCTGATCGGTATCAGCCTAGAGGGTTCGGTCGGCTGACCGCAAAGATATTCAGGAAAGAAATATGCTTGAGATCAAGAATTTGCATGCCCGGATCGTCGATGACGGCACCGAGATCATCCGCGGACTGAACCTGACGGTGAAAGCCGGCGAGGTCGCCGCCATCATGGGCCCGAACGGCTCGGGCAAGTCGACGCTGTCCTATATCCTCGCCGGCCGCGAGGACTATGAGGTCACCGAAGGCGACATCCTCTATAACGACCAGTCGATCCTCGAAATGGATCCGGCCGAACGCGCCACCGCAGGCATTTTCCTCGCCTTCCAGTATCCGATGGAGATACCGGGCGTGGCGACCATGGAATTCCTGAAAGTGGCGATGAACGAGCAGCGCAAGGCGCGCGGCGAGGAGCCGCTGAAGGTTCCGGAGTTCCTGAAGCGCGTTAAGGAGGCAGCCGCCTTGCTCAACATGGACATGAACATGCTGAAGCGGCCGCTCAATGTCGGCTTCTCCGGCGGCGAGAAGAAGCGCGCCGAGATCCTGCAGATGAAGCTGCTTGAGCCGAAGCTCTGCGTGCTCGACGAAACCGATTCCGGTCTCGACATCGATGCGCTCAAGATCGTCGCCGATGGCGTCAACGCGCTGCGCTCGCCGGAGCGCGCCATCGTCGTCATCACTCACTATCAGCGCCTGCTCGAGCACATCGTGCCGGACAGCGTGCACGTGCTCTACAAGGGCCAGGTCATCAAGTCGGGCGACAAGTCGCTGGCGCTCGATCTCGAAACCAATGGCTATGCCGGCGTCATCGGCGAAGCCGCGTGAGATGGGGCCAAGTGAGGCGAGAGCAATGAACATGCACGCACAGCCCCAGCGGACCTTGGCCGAGACGGCGCTGATCGATGCCTTCGGCGAGCGGCTGTCGCTGCTGCCCGGCGACGGCGCGGTGATGGTCAAGCGCGACGACGCGATCGAGGCGATCAAGCACGGCCTGCCGACGCGGCGCGTCGAATCCTGGCACTATACGGACCTGCGCCGGCTGCTCACCTCTGTGCCGGCCTTCGAGGCTGAGGTGGTCGCGAAGGCGCTCGATCCGGTCCTCGACGGTTCCGCCGTGCTGCCGGTGCTGAACGGCGTCTCGAACGCCAAGCTGCCCGAGATCGAGGGCGTCACCGTGCAGCGCCTGTCCGAGAAGCTGACCGACGGCAGTGTGGCGCCAGGGCTGGATCCCTATGGTGCCGACGATGCGATCGGCGCGCTGAACACCGCCTTCGTCGCCGATGGCTATTTCGTCGACATCGCCGACGGCACCGAACTGGAAAAACCGATCGAATTGCAGAACCTTCAGTCCGGCGGCCAGGCGCATGTGCGGCTGCTGACGCGCGTCGGCGCCGGCGCCAAGGCGATCATCGTCGAGCGTCAGGCGGGCGAGGCAAGCGAAGGCAGCGATGCGCTCATCAGCTCGGTGAGCCAGCTCGTCCTCGACGAAGGTGCCGAGGTGACCTGGCTGATCGTGCAGGAGCAGCCGGACACCGCCACGCATCTCGCCCAGTTCAAGGCGCAAGTCGGCAAGGATGCGAAACTCACACTGTTCGTCATGAATGCCGGCGGCAAGCTGGTGCGCCAAGAGGTGGTGGTCAGGACGACGGGCGAGGGGGCGGATTTCAAGTTGCGCGGCATCAACCTTCTGGCCGGCGACACGCATACCGACACCACCATGGTGCTCGACCACACGGTGCCGCACACGACCTCGACGGAAGTGATGCGGAACGTGGTTACGGGTAAGGCGCGCGGCGTCTTCCAGGGCCGCATCAACGTGCATCAATATGCGCAGAAGACCAACGCCAAGATGGCCTGCAACACGCTGCTTCTGTCGGACGACGGCGAGTTCTCGACCAAGCCCGAGCTGGAGATTTTTGCCGACGACGTCGTCTGCGGCCATGGCGCGACCGTCACCGAGATCGACCACGACCATCTCTTCTACCTGATGGCGCGCGGCATCGACGAGAAGACGGCGCGGGGACTTTTGGTGAAGGCTTTCGTGGCCGAAGTGATCGAGGAACTGGACGACGAGGGCATCGTCGAGGCGCTGGAAGCGCGGCTCGACGGCTGGTTTTTGACGCACGGATGAAGCGGTCGAGGCTAAGCCTCGACCGTACCCCTCATCCGGCCGCTTCGCGGCCACCTTCTCCCACAAGGGGAGAAGGAAGAGCGCCTGACCTTCTCTCCTTGTAGGAGAAGGTGGATCGGGGCGAAGCGCCGAGACGGGTGAGGGGTGCTGGACGGAATGAGGCGATGAATTTGTGATGGATCAGAAGATCGAAACCACTCCCTACGATGTCGAGGCGATCCGCCGCGACTTCCCGATCCTGTCGCGGCAGATCTACGGCAAGCCGCTGGTCTATCTCGACAATGGTGCTTCGGCGCAGAAGCCGCAGGTGGTGCTCGACACGATCCAGCATGCCTATTCGCAGGAATATGCCAACGTCCATCGCGGCCTGCATTTCCTGTCGAACGCCGCGACCGATGCCTATGAGAAAGCGCGCGAAACCGTGCGGCGTTTCCTCAATGCACCGAGCACCGACAATATCGTCTTCACCTCCAACACCACTTCGGCGATCAACACCGTCGCCTATGGCTGGGGTATGCCGAGGATCGGCGAGGGCGACGAGATCGTGCTGTCGATAATGGAGCACCATTCGAATATCGTGCCGTGGCATTTCATCCGCGAGCGGCAGGGCGCCAAGCTGGTCTGGGTGCCGGTCGACGATCTCGGCGCCTTCCACATCGAGGAATTCGAGAAGCGGCTGACCAACCGCACCAAGCTTGTCGCCATCACGCACATGTCCAACGCGCTCGGCACGGTGACGCCGATCAAGGAGATCGTGCGCATCGCGCATCAACGCGGCATCCCGGTGCTGGTCGACGGTAGCCAGAGCGCCGTGCATATGCCGATCGACGTGCAGGATCTCGATTGCGATTTCTTCGTCTTCACCGGCCACAAGGTCTACGGCCCGTCGGGCATCGGCGTCCTCTACGGCAAGAAGCACCTGCTGGACGAGATGCGGCCCTTCATGGGCGGCGGCGAGATGATCGAGGAGGTGACGGAGGACATCGTCACCTATAACGAGCCGCCGCACCGTTTCGAGGCTGGCACGCCGCCGATCGTGCAGGCGATCGGGCTGGGCGCCGCGCTGGACTACATGGACAAGGTCGGCCGCGAGCGCATCGCCGCGCATGAGGCGGATCTCAAGAATTACGCGCATGAGCGGCTACGCGCCATCAACTCGCTGCGCATCTTCGGTGATGCGCCGGGCAAGGGCGCCATCATCTCGTTCGAATTGCAGGGTATCCATGCCCATGACGTGTCGATGGTGATCGATAGGCAAGGCGTGGCTGTCCGCGCGGGCACCCATTGCGCCCAGCCGCTGTTGAAACGCTTCGGCGTGACCTCCACATGCAGGGCATCGTTCGGCATGTATAATACCAGGGCCGAAGTCGACGCTTTGGCCGAGGCGCTGGAAAAGGCGCGAAAGTTTTTCGGGTAAAGACCATGGACGATGTGAGCACCACCACAGAGACCGCGCCGGAAACGGCCGGCAACGGCATCGTCTCGGCCTCGGCTATCCCCGCCGATGAGTTGGCGCGGCTGACCGATGACATCGTCTCGGCCCTGAAGACGGTCTACGATCCGGAAATCCCGGCCGACATCTATGAGCTTGGCCTGGTCTACAGGATCGACATCGAGGACGACCGCACGGTCAAAATCGACATGACGCTGACCGCGCCGGGCTGCCCGGTGGCCGGCGAAATGCCCGGCTGGGTCGAGAATGCCGTCGGTGCCGTCGAGGGCATTTCGGGCGTGGAGGTCAACATGGTGTTCGACCCGCCATGGACACCGGACCGGATGTCGGAAGAGGCTCAAGTGGCGGTCGGGTGGTACTAACCAACGACCCAACAAAGATTGCTTGGCTTGCAGCAAAGGTGAAACTTCACCATCTTAAGGGCAGACTCATTCCGCGGGCCTTGAACCCGCGCGAACGTGGAGAATGACATGGGACGCTTCGCCGTCATTGCGATGACCGAAAAGGCCGCCGACCGCGTGCGCGAGATCGTCGCTGCGCGCGACAACGCGCACGGCATCCGCCTCGGCATAAGGAAAGGCGGCTGCGCCGGCATGGAATATACGGTCGACCTGGTGACCGAACCGAACCCCAAGGACGACCATGTCGAGCGCGACGGCGCGCATGTCTATGTCGCACCGGAAGCAGCACTCTTCCTGCTCGGCACTGAGATGGATTTCGAGCAGACGACGCTGCGCACCGGCTTCACATTCAAGAACCCGAATCAGAGTTCGGCTTGCGGCTGCGGCGAATCCGTCGAGCTGAAGCCGGCCGATCTGAAGGCGCTTGCCGACGCGCGTGCTTCGGCCTGATCAGGCCCGCCCGCCGGCGCGTACTCAATCCGGCAGCGCGGCGATGACGACAAGCTCCACAACCAAGTCGGGTTGCGCCAAGGCGGCAACGCCGATCACCTCCGATGGCGGCGGATTGTTGTAGCTGCAGTGTTTCGGGCAATGTTCGGCAAAGAATTCGTCCAACACGTCCAGGCGGAAATTCGGTGAACTGAGGACGCCGCCGGTTGGAAACGGCCCTTTGACGTAGAACGTCACCTTGACCAGATGGTCGAGCGAGCTGCCAAGTTCCTCCAGATCCGCTTTGAAGTTGGCAAGGATAGCGCGCCATTGCGTGGCTGGGTCGCCGATGGCGCCGCCTTTGTGTCTCGACGGATCGTAGTCGTCGACCGTGGCGGTGTTGCCGCACAGAAAGACATATCCCTTCGCGTCCGTGACGACCGTGCCCTTGCCCCAGGGCATCAAACGATCGCCCTTGAATTTCTTATGTGTCGTAAGGTTCATTTCAGCCTCCGTCACTAATCCACCCACATGCCCGTCCGCTTGTGCCAGTCGGCGATCGATTCTTCCGGGTAGACGTCGAACACCTTGTCCTTCTTGCCGACCGTAGGCTCGACCCAGTTCGCCTTGTATTTCAGCATCAGATGGACCTTCTCCGGGGGCTTCGGCAGATCGCTGTCGATCGCCGAGGCGAAGGGGTGGACGAGGTCCGGCCAGGTCGGATCGTAGAGCCAGAGCGCCGCGCCGCATTTCTTGCAGAAATTGCGCTCGCCGGTCGAGACCTCGCAATGCGGATGCTCGTCGTCCTCGATCTCGGCGCGATAGACGCCGAGGCTGCGCTTGCCGCTGACCTTCAGCGTCTCGTAGTCGGCGCCGAGATTGATGGCGAAACCGCCGCCGCCTTGCTGCTTGCGGCAGATCGAGCAGTAGCAGAGCATGAACGGCACCGGCGTGTGGCTTTCCACCTCGAAGCGAACAGCGCCGCAGCGGCAGGAGCCTTTGAGCAGGGCAGGCATGGCGGGAACTCCGTTTCCAAGTCACAACCTGTCAGCATGGCTTTGGTTGCGGCGATGACAAGGCCGGAAGGCGATGACATGATCGCGGCATGGACGACGAGCGCCTTCAGGAACTTTTCGAAAGCCTGGGTCCGATCAGCATCCGAAAGCTGTTCGGCGGCAAGGGCATCTATTGCGACGGCGTCATCGTCGCGGTGGTCGTGCGCGGCGAACTGATGCTGAAGGCGGACGACGAGAGCATCCCCGATTTCGAGGCCGCCGACTGCAGCCAGTGGACCTATACCGGCTCACGGCACGGCAAGGAGGTGGCGATGCCCTATTGGAGCGTTCCCGACAGCGCCTTCGACGATCCCGACGAAATGGCAATGTGGGCAAGGCGGGCCTATGAGGCCGGGAGGCGGGCGGGGAAGTAGGCCTAGAGAGCTTTCGCGATCTCCGCCGCCAGCCGCGCATTGTTCTCGACCAGCGCGATGTTGGTTTTGAGGCTGCGCCCGCCGGTGAGTTCCAGGATCTTCGACAGCAGGAAGGGCGTCACCGCCTTGCCGGTGATGTTCTGCACTTCGGCCGCCTTCTGCGCGGCCTGGATATAGCCGTCCATCTCGGCCGCCGGGATCTCGTCATCCTGCGGCACCGGATTGGCGACCAGAATGCCGCCGCCAAGGCCGAGCGCTTGCCGCGTATGGTAGAAATGCGCGATGTCCTCAGGCGCATGCAGCGTCAGCGGCGCGCGGAACGGCGATTGCCTGGACCAGAAGGCCGGCATGGTCTCGCAGCCATGGCCGATGACCGGGACGCCGCGCGTCTCCAGCACTTCCAGCGTCTTCTCGATGTCGAGGATCGCCTTGGCGCCGGCCGAGACGACGATGACCGGGGTGCGCGCCAGCTCGTCGAGGTCGGCCGAGATGTCAAAACTCTTTTCCGCGCCCTTGTGGACGCCGCCGATACCACCGGTGGCGAAGACCTTTATGCCGGCCATTTGCGCGGCGATCATGGTGGCGGCAACGGTGGTGCCGCCGGTGCGCGTTTGAGCGACGGCAAAGCCGATATCGGCGCGCGACAGCTTCATGGCGTCGCCGGTCATGGCGAGCGATTCGCGCTCGCCGTCGGACAGCCCGATCTTGATGCGGCCATCGACCACGGCGATCGTCGCCGGCACCGCGCCGCCGCCGATAATGATCTGCTCTACCTTGGCGGCCATCGCGCCATTGTCGGGGTAGGGCATGCCATGGGTGATGATGGTGCTTTCCAGCGCCACCACCGGCCGCCCAGCGGCAAGCGCCTCCGCCACCGGCGGGTGGATGTCGATGAAGGGGCGGGCGGTCTCGGGTGTCATGTCTGTTCTCCAATCCGGAGAAACGCTCCGGCAAGATGGTTTGGTGGCCCTATGCCACCTGCCGCGCCTCCGGCACAAGGGCAAGCGCTTGGGCGAAGCTGGCGGCCGTGAAGGACGGCACCGCCTCGGCGCTCTCGATGGCGAGCGTCGCCGCGGCAACGCCTTCGCGTAGCGCTGCCCGCAAAGGCAATCCGCGCAGCAGCGCGGCAACTGTGGCCCCGGTCAGCGCGTCGCCGGCGCCGGTCACGTCGGCGACCCGTCGCGGCGCGGGCGGGTCGATGGCAAAGACGCCGGATTCGTCGAAGCCCAGCACCGGCGCACTGCCGGCCGTGACCACGCCCGCTGCCAGCCCCACTCGCTTCAGCGCGTTGACAAGATCCTGGCCGGACATGTCGGCGCCTGCAAGCGCCGCCGCCTCGCGGCGGTTCATGAACAGCAGCGAGAGATTGCCGAGCAGCGGCGCCAGCCGCACCACCTTGGCCGGCGAAATGGCGATGGCGAAGACCGGCCGGCCGCCGGCCTGCGCGACGAGGCGCTCGAGCGCCGCTGTCGGCAGGTTCGCGTCGCAGAGGATCGCGTCGGCCTCGGCAATCGCCTCGCGCACCTTGGCGCGGCGGATCTGCTTGGGGAAGGCGAGGTCGTAGAGACCCATATCGGCAAAGCCGACTATCAGCTCGCCCTCGGTGTCGATCAGCCCCGTGTAGCTCGGCGTCGTGCGATCGAGGAATATCACCGAAAGATCGGCGATGCCGGCGCCGGCGATCGCCGCTGCGACGGTCTCGGCCGCCGCGTCGCCGCCGCGCACCGAAAGCAGCGAGGCCGACACGCCGCGCTTCACCATGCTGCGCAGCGCGTTGAAGACGCCGCCGCCGACATCCTCGCGCATGACGCCGGGGTTGGACGCTGCGGGCACATAGGTGCCCGACACCTGGCCGCGCCTGTCGATATGGGCGCCGCCCAGCGCCAGGATTTTTGGGGATGTCGGCATGCCTCGGAGTGGACCTTTGTTGATTGTTCGCGTGCGCACACTAGGTTTCCGCGCATCGCCCCGCAATCGGGGCTGCGATTCGGATCGACCAGGCAATCGGCCCAGGCTGGACCAAATAGGGTATGCGCAAATCCAGCCATGACGGGACAAAAATAGAACAAATCCGGATATCGATTGGTTTTCAGTAGTTTGATGCCTCTTGCCAAGTGAGAACAAAAAAGGTACAAAATGTCAGGGATCGCGGATTGTCCGGCCTTCATTGACGACCAAGGGGTGATGTATCATGGCTCAGAATACTTTGCGGCTTGTAGAGGATAAGGCAGTGGACAAATCAAAGGCTCTGGATGCGGCGCTGTCGCAAATCGAGCGCGCCTTCGGCAAGGGCTCGATCATGCGGCTCGGCGCGAACGAGCAGGTCGTCGAGATCGAAACCGTGCCGACGGGATCGCTTGGTCTCGACATCGCGCTCGGCGTCGGCGGCCTGCCGCGCGGCCGCATCATCGAAATCTACGGGCCGGAAAGCTCGGGCAAGACGACGCTGGCGCTGCACACGGTTGCGGAAGCCCAGAAGAAGGGCGGTATCTGCGCCTTCGTCGATGCCGAGCACGCGCTCGATCCGGTCTATGCCCGCAAGCTCGGCGTCGATCTCGAAAACCTCCTGATCTCGCAGCCCGACACCGGCGAGCAGGCGCTGGAGATCTGCGACACGCTGGTGCGCTCCGGCGCCATCGACGTGCTGGTGGTCGATTCGGTCGCGGCGCTGACGCCGCGCGCCGAAATCGAGGGCGAGATGGGCGATGCGCTGCCGGGTCTCCAGGCCCGCCTGATGAGCCAGGCGCTGCGCAAGCTCACCGCCTCGATCTCGCGCTCCAACACCATGGTCATCTTCATCAACCAGATCCGCATGAAGATCGGCGTCATGTTCGGCTCGCCGGAAACCACCACTGGCGGCAACGCGCTGAAATTCTACGCCTCGGTGCGCCTCGACATCCGCCGCATCGGCTCGGTCAAGGATCGCGACGAGGTGGTCGGCAACCAGACCCGCGTCAAGGTGGTGAAGAACAAGCTGGCCCCGCCCTTCAAGGTGGTCGAGTTCGACATCATGTATGGCGAGGGCGTGTCGAAGACCGGCGAGCTCGTCGATCTCGGGGTCAAGGCCGGCGTGGTCGAAAAGTCGGGCGCCTGGTTCTCCTACAATTCGCAGCGTCTCGGCCAGGGCCGCGAGAACGCCAAGCTGTTCCTGCGCGACAATCCGGATACGGCACGCGAGATCGAGCTGGCGCTCAGGCAGAATGCCGGGCTGATCGCGGAAAAATTCCTCGAGAATGGCGGCTCCGAAGGCGGCGACGACGGCTTCGAAGACGAAGCCGGCGCGATGTAAGGCAACTGCCGGAGTTCGGCCATAATCCGGGTCTATTATCTAAAGCTTATGTAATCGAGTTCCGTAGTACTGCGTTCGAACCGCCGGCCTTCGCGCCGGCGGTTTGCGTTTTGGGCGAGGATACACCCTGCCAGCCGGCGGATTGGTCCAACTCCGTGTTTCTGGACAGGGTCAAGAGCTACGGCTAAAAGGCCAATCTATCTTCTGAAACACGAAGCCCATTTGCCGCCGGCCTTCGCGCCGGCGGTTCCTACGAAAAGGCAGTATCCATGAGTGGCGTGAACGACATCCGGTCGACATTCCTCGACTACTTCCGCAAGGAGGGTCACGAGATCGTCGCCTCCAGCCCGCTGGTGCCGCGCAACGATCCGACGCTGATGTTCACCAACGCCGGCATGGTGCAGTTCAAGAACGTCTTCACCGGCCTGGAGAAGCGTGCCTATTCGCGCGCCTCGACCGCGCAGAAGAGCGTGCGCGCCGGCGGCAAGCACAATGACCTCGACAATGTCGGCTACACCGCGCGCCATCTGACCTTCTTCGAGATGCTCGGCAATTTCTCGTTCGGCGATTACTTCAAAGAGCGCGCGATCGAGCTTGCCTGGAACCTGATCACCAAGGAATTCGGCCTGCCGAAAGACAAGCTCTTGGTCACCGTCTATCACACCGATGACGAGGCGGCTGGCTACTGGAAGAAGATCGCCGGCTTCTCGGACGATCGCATCATCCGCATCCCGACGTCGGACAATTTCTGGGCGATGGGCGACACCGGCCCTTGCGGGCCGTGCTCGGAAATCTTCATCGACCGCGGCGAGCATATCTGGGGCGGCCCGCCCGGCAGCCCGGAAGAGGATGGCGACCGGTTCCTTGAATTCTGGAACCTGGTGTTCATGCAGTATGAGCAGGTGACGAAGGACGAGCGCATTGACCTGCCGCGCCCGTCGATCGACACCGGCATGGGCCTGGAGCGCATGGCGTCCATCCTGCAAGGGGTGGAGAGCGTCTTCGAGACCGACCTGTTCAAGCACCTGATCGACGCCGCGTCCTCGGCGCTGGGGCACGGCCCAACCCAGGAGAACGTCGGCTCGTACCGGGTGATCGCGGACCATCTGCGTTCGTCCTCCTTCCTGGTGGCCGACGGCGTGCTGCCGTCCAACGAAGGCCGCGGCTATGTGCTGCGCCGCATCATGCGCCGTGCCATGCGTCATGCCCAGTTGCTCGGCGCCAAGGAGCCGCTGATGTGGCAGTTGGTTCCGGCACTGGTGCGCGAGATGGGCCAGGCCTATCCGGAACTCGTACGCGGCGAAGCGCTGATCACCGAAACGCTGAAGCTCGAGGAGACGCGCTTCCGCAAGACGCTGGTGCGCGGTCTCGGCCTGCTCGCGGATGCGACGGACACGCTCCATGCCGGCGATATGCTCGACGGCGAGACGGCCTTCAAGCTCTATGACACCTACGGCTTCCCGCTCGATCTGACGCAGGACGCGCTGCGCCAGCGCAACATTTCGGTCGATCTAGCCGGCTTCACCAATGCGATGGAGCGGCAAAAGGCGGAGGCGCGCGCGCATTGGGCGGGCTCCGGTGAAGCAGCGACCGAGACGATCTGGTTTCCGGTGCGCGAGAAGACCGGTGCGACAGAATTCCTCGGCTACGAGACCGAGCAGGCCGAAGGTCTGGTCCAGACGCTGGTCAAGGATGGCAAGACTGTCGACAGCGCCAGCCAGGGCGACGCCGTCGCCGTGGTCGTCAACCAGACGCCGTTCTACGGCGAATCCGGCGGCCAGATGGGCGATACCGGCGTTATTACCGGCGACGGATTCTCGATCGATATCTCCGACACGCAGAAGAAGGCCGATGGGCTGTTCGTGCATCTCGGCAAAGTGACGAGCGGTACGATCAAGACGGGTGCGGCCGTCGAGCTGAAGGTCGACCATGCGCGTCGCTCGAAGCTGCGCGCCAACCATTCCGCGACGCATCTCATCCACGAGGCACTGCGCGAGGTGCTGGGCACCCATGTCGCGCAAAAGGGCTCGCTGGTCGCGCCCGATCGGCTGCGCTTCGACATCTCGCACAACAAGCCGATCTCGCCGGAGGAGCTCGAGGATGTCGAGCGCATGGCGAACGAGATCGTCGTGCAGAACAGCCCGGTGACGACGCGGTTGATGTCGGTCGACGATGCGATTGCCGAAGGCGCGATGGCGCTGTTCGGGGAAAAGTACGGCGACGAGGTGCGCGTCGTGTCGATGGGCACCGGCCTGCATGGCGCCAAAGCCAACCGTCCCTATTCGGTCGAGCTCTGCGGCGGCACGCATGTCAGGTCGACCGGCGATATCGGGCTGGTGCGCATCCTGTCGGACAGCGCGGTGGCGGCCGGCGTGCGGCGCATCGAGGCGCTGACCGGCGAGGCGGCGCGCAGGCACCTCGACGAGCAGGACAGGCGCCTGAAGACTGCCGCGGCGACCTTGAAGATCTCGCCGGCCGACGTGCCGGCGCGCGTCGAGGCGCTGCTCGAGGAGCGCAAGAAGCTCGAAAAGGAATTGACCGAAGCGCGCAAGAAGCTGGCGCTTGGTGCCGGCACGGCCGTGTCCGATGCCCCGCCCGCCAACGAGACCGTCGCCGGCGTCGGCTTCCTCGGCAAGGCGGTTACGGGTGTCGCGCCGAAGGACCTGAAGCCGCTGGCGGATGCCGGCAAGAAGACGCTGGGCTCCGGCATTGTCGTCTTTGTCGGTGCCGGCGAGGACAACAAGGCAAGTGTCGTTGTAGGCGTGACCGACGACCTGACCGGCCGCTTCAGCGCCGTCGACCTCGTGCGCGTCGCTTCGGCGGCATTGGGCGGGCAGGGGGGCGGCGGACGTCCCGACATGGCCCAGGCCGGCGGCCCCGACATTTCCAGGGCCAATGATGCGATCGCGGCGGTGAGGGCGGCCCTCGAAGCCGCCTGAGCCAGCGGATGAAGGTCCTCGTCCTTGGCGGCTACGGACTGATCGGAGAAGCCGTCCTCGGACGCTTGATCGAGGACGGCCACGACGTCGTTGGGCTCGGTCGTGACGTCCGCGATGCGCGACGGCGGAAGCCGGGCGCAGAGTGGATCGCGGCGGACATGTCACGACTGCTCGCAGCGGCGGACTGGGCCCGCTTGCTTGCCGGCGTGGAGGCGATTGTGAACGCCGCCGGCGCCTTGCAGGACGGTCCGCGCGACCATCTTGACGCCATCCATCGGCGGTCGGTCGCTGCTCTCGTCACCGCTTGCGAACAGGTCGGTGTGCGCCGGCTGGTACAGATTTCCGCGATCGGTGCCGACCTCAAATCCGAAAACGCGTTCTTTCGCACCAAGGCCGAAGGTGACCGCGCCGTCGAGTCGTCCTCCCTGGATTGGACGATCCTGCGGCCCGGCCTGGTCATCGCGCCCGCCGCCTATGGCGGAACGGCATTGTTGCGCGCGCTGGCCGCGTTTCCATACTTCGTGCCGGCCGTGCTTTCGGACCGGCCGATCCAGACGCTATCCGTTGCGGATGTCGCCGATGCGGTATCGCGGGCCGTCGGCGGGTCTCTGGCGCGCGGGCAGATCATCGATGTGGTCGAGGAACGCGCCAGACCTCTCGGCGCCGTCCTTCTTGAATTTCGAGCCTGGCTCGGCTTGCCGAAGGCGGCGGTCGTAGCGATGCCGGCGATTGTCGGCTGGCTCGCCGGCATGGTCGCCGATGGGCTCGGCCTTCTCGGGTGGCGATCTCCCTTGCGCAGTGCGGCGCTTGCCGCGCTCGACAGGGGCGTCACCGGCAATCCGAAACCCTGGGTCGAAATCATTGGTCGCCCGCCGCAACCCTTGGAAGCAACGCTGGCGGCCATGCCGGCGCATGTTCAGGAACGGTGGTTCGCGCGCCTTTGGCTGCTGAAGCCGATCGTGTTTGCCGTCTTGTCTGTGTTCTGGCTGGTTTCGGGCATTGTCGGGCTTGTCCAGCAGGATGTGGCCGCAGACATCCTCATCTCGCGTGGCCTGCCGGACTTCCTCGCGCGCGGGATGGTTCTGGCCGGAAGTGTTGCCGACATCGTTGTCGGCGCCGCGGTTGTCGTTCGACCCTTCGCACGATCGGCGCTGATGGCGATGATTGCCATCACCTTGCTCTACCTTGCCGCGGCGGCGGCGCTTGCCCCCGATCTGTGGCTCGATCCTCTCGGGGCCATCGTCAAGGCCGTGCCGACGCTTTGCCTCGTCTTGGTGGCTCTTGCAATCCTGGAAGAGCGATGAGCATCTGGGCCGACATATTGCGCTGGCTGCACATGATCGGCGCCACCGCGCTGTTCGGCACCGGTGCCGGCATAGCGTTCTTCATGCTGATGGCGCAGCGGACCGGCAAGCCCGAGATTGTCGCTCACGTCGCCGGCACGGTCGTGGTTGCCGATGCCATCTTCACGGCAACGGCTGTTGTCGTCCAGCCGATCACCGGCGCGTTGCTGGCGCGCGAGATGGGATGGCCGCTCAGCCAAGGCTGGATCGTGCTTTCGTTGCTGCTTTATGCGGTTGCCGGCGCCTTCTGGCTGCCGGTGGTCTGGATCCAGTTGCGCATGCGCGATCTGGCGCGGCACGCGGTCTTGAAAAATGCCCCTCTGCCCGAGGAGGAGAGGCGCCTCTTTCGCATCTGGTTCGCCTGTGGCTTTCCAGCCTTTGGCGCGGTGCTCGCCATTCTCTGGCTGATGGTGGCCCGGCCGGAGATAGGTCTTTGGCCGTAGAACCCGGCCTGAACTGTCGCAGGCCGGGACGCGCTTGCTTCAGCCAGCCTTCTCCGTCTTGGCAAAGCTCGGGCGGTCAGCCATGCGCGAATACCAGCCTTGAATATCGGGAAACCGCGCCAGCATGTCGCGTCCTTCGGCAACCTTGACGAAATAGGCGATGATCGGAGCTGCGTGCAGGTCGGCCAGCGTCAGCTGCTCGCCCAGCAGCCATGGGCCTTTCGCCTTCAGTGAGGTCAGCACTTTCAGCACCGTCTCCGCCTGGATTAGGCCACCGGCGATCAGATCCTCGTCGGCTGGCGCCTTCTCTAGCCGCTCGACCGCGACGTCCCAGACCATGGCGCGGTAGCCATAGGCATCGAGCATGCCAGCAATCTGGCCCATCCTCGCGCGACCGCGCGGATCCGTGGGCTGCAGGGCCGGACCGGCGAAGGCCTCGTCGACATAGCGCGCGATCGCGCCGGTCTCGAACAGGCGAAAACCGTCATGCTCGAAGGCCGGGATGCGGCCGAACGGGTGGTGTTCGAGGTACCAGGCCGGAATGCCGTCGGTCGCGAAGATGTCGACCGGCACCAATTCATAGTCGATGCCCTTCTCCTCCAGCGCAATCCTTACGATACGAACATAGACGCTGTAGTCGGAGCCGTAGATGAGGGGGGTGTTCAAGCTGTTCACTCGCTAAGCTGAAGCCAAATGCGCAAGTCCCCGACCGGTTCGAAGCCGGTTATGTGCGCCACGCGCAGCGCGTCACCATGTTCATATCCCACGAGCGGAAGCCCGTTGGCGTGGGCAAAAGCTGCATTCGCGGCATCTCGATAGACGGTTTCAGCGTCGTTGCCTTTCGCAAACACATTCGATAGGCCCATTGCCTCTGGCGAGCGGTTCACGATGCAGCCGGCATCAAAGCCATCGGTGGTGGCGCGCCCAAAAAATGCAACGCCAGGGTTGTCGAGTATTGCCGGTGGGAACACGCGTCGGTCACTTGGGTTGTCGGAAGCCCATGCATTTTCCCAGGCTCTGAGCGCATCGGCATCACAGATGCGCTGCCATCCAACTGCCATGCGACCACCGGTGTCGCCGATTGCACTATTCGGATCAGCCCATATCCAGCTTGCCCCGAAAAGAAGCTTGAACCCGAGATCGGCAAGGTCGAGCCGACAAAACCCGTCCTTGACTGCAAAGGGACCTTCAAGCGCCAAACTTAACTGCTTGACCGCTTTCAGTTGAAGCTCGATTGGGTCGGAATCCAACGTCGTCAGATTGGAGTAATAAGGTGGAGCCGGCGACTCACTCCACCAAATGAACGGATTTCGGTGCTCCCTTAATCCGAGAGCCCGAAACACCGCTTCGTAGAGATCGGCATTGTTTGCCGCACAGATGCGGACCTTGTCGGCCAAGGTCCGCATCGTCACCCCATGGCCTTCTGCAGATTCTCGTCGATCTTGTCGAGGAAGCCGGTGGTCGACAGCCAGGGCTGGTCGGGGCCGATCAGCAGCGACAGGTCCTTGGTCATGAAGCCGGCCTCGACGGTCTGGATGCAGACCTTTTCCAGCGTCTCGGCGAAGCGCTTCAGTTCGGCATTGTCGTCGAGCTTGGCGCGGTGGGCGAGGCCGCGCGTCCAGGCGAAGATCGAGGCGATCGAATTGGTCGAGGTTTCCTCGCCCTTCTGGTGCTGGCGATAGTGGCGGGTGACAGTGCCGTGCGCGGCTTCCGCTTCCACCGTCTTGCCGTCCGGCGTCATCAGCACCGAGGTCATCAGGCCGAGCGAGCCGAACCCTTGCGCCACCGTGTCGGACTGAACGTCGCCGTCATAGTTCTTGCAGGCCCAGACATAGCCGCCCGACCATTTCAGGCTGGAAGCCACCATGTCGTCGATCAGGCGGTGCTCGTACCAGAGTTTTCTCGCCTTGAACTCAGCCTCGAATTCCTTCTCGTAAACTTCCTGGAAGATGTCCTTGAAGCGGCCGTCATAGGCCTTGAGAATGGTGTTCTTGGTCGACAGATAGACCGGGAAGTTGCGCAGCAGGCCGTAGTTCAGCGAAGCTCGGGCAAACTCGCGGATCGACTCGTCGAGATTGTACATGGCCATCGCGACACCGGCGCCCGGCGCGTCATAGACGTCGTGCTCGATCACTTGGCCGTCCTCGCCGACGAACTTGATCGTCAGCTTGCCCTTGCCGGGGAAGCGGAAGTCGGTGGCGCGGTACTGATCGCCGAAGGCGTGACGGCCGACGACGATCGGCTTGGTCCAGCCCGGCACCAGGCGCGGCACGTTCTTCATGATGATCGGCTCGCGGAAGATGGTGCCGCCGAGGATGTTGCGGATGGTGCCGTTCGGCGACTTCCACATCTTCTTCAGCTTGAATTCCTCGACGCGCGCCTCGTCGGGCGTGATCGTCGCGCATTTCACGCCGACGCCGTATTTCTTGATCGCGTTGGCGGAGTCGATCGTCACCTGGTCATTGGTGGCGTCGCGGTTCTCGATGCCGAGGTCGAAATAGTCCAGCTTGAGGTCGAGATAGGGGTGGATCAGCTTGTCCTTGATGAACTGCCAGATGATGCGGGTCATCTCGTCGCCGTCGAGCTCGACGACCGGGTTCGCCACCTTGATCTTCGCCATGGAAAGAATGCCTCGTTGCTGGGGGATCTGAACGGCCTTGCCCGCATGGTTTCGGCCGGGGTTGCGGAGCGTATATCAAAGCCTTTTTGAGCGCGCAAACCGCGATGAGCCAGCCGCAGACCGGTGCCGCGCTTGTGAATGCTTCATTTTCCGGGCCGGATGTGGCAGGGGACGCCGAAACGCCGCAAACCCTATGTACGGAGAGCCATGCCAGCCGCGAACGATGCCGCCAATCCCGCCGGACCGGCGATCATCCTTGTCGAGCCGCAGCTCGGCGAGAATATCGGCATGGTCGCGCGCGCCATGGCGAATTTCGGCCTTTCGGAGCTGCGCCTGGTCAATCCGCGCGATGGCTGGCCGAGCGAGAAGGCGCGCGCGGCCGCCAGCCGCGCCGACCATGTCATCGATGCGACAAGGGTGTTCGACGACCTTGCCTCGGCGGTCGCCGACCTCAACTTCGTCTTCGCCACCACGGCGCGCGAGCGTGACGGCTTCAAGCCGGTGCGCGGCCCGGTGGAAGCGGGCAGGGCGCTCCGGGCCCGCGTTGGGGCCGGGCTGCGCACCGGGATTCTTTTCGGCCGCGAGCGTTTCGGCCTCTACAATGAAGAGGTCGGCCTCGCCGACGAGATCGTCACTTTTCCGGTCGATCCCAGCTTCTCCTCGCTCAACATCGCGCAAGCCGTGCTGTTGATGTCCTATGAATGGATGAAGTCCAGCCTCGCCGAAGAGACCGCGACCAACTTTTCCGGACCGGAGCTCGTTCCGGCGACCAAGGAACAGCTTCACAGCCTGTTCACCTATCTCGAAGGGGCGCTTGAGGCGCGAGGCTATTTCCGTCCGGAAGAGAAGAAGCCGAAGATGGTCGACAATCTGCGCGCCGTGCTGACGCGGGCGGGCTTCGCCGAGCCGGAGCTTAAGGTGCTGCGCGGCATCATCTCGTCGCTCGACAGGTTTTCTCCGGCAATGCCACGAGGCGACGGCTCGCCGGGAGACGATCCGAGGCGGGTGCCGGCTGCGCGCAGGCGACCAGCGGACAAAGAAAGTTAAAATCTGTGAGAGCCGATCCTTCAAAGTAACCGAATATTATACGGTTTTGATCCATCGTTATTGAAACGGTGGGGTAGAAAATGTTCACGTCCAATATTGGCCGTCTGCGTTTCTTCTTCTATTCGCTAAGCCTGTTCATAGCGGAGGCGGTGGCGGTCGTGCTCTGCATTGCCGGAACGATCGGCTTCGCGGGATTGATCAATTCGATGCCGGGACCTTCGCGGCAAGGCCTGGCCGGTGCCGCGCTTATTGTGTCGCTCATCTTCGTCGCGCTGCGCGGCAATATCGCCTGGCGCCGCTGCCGCGATGCCATGGATCGAGCTGGATCCTGTGGTCCTATATCGTCTTTTCCGGCGTCTATGGCTTCCTGCAGGCAGGCACGCTTCTAGTCATCGATTTCGGCAATCCCGAGAGCGCGCCTGGCGGCCTGAACCTGCTCGGCCTTGCCATATTCGGCCTTTGGTGCACGATCCTGTGGGCGAAGCCTGTCGCAGGAAGCAATATCAATGAGTTGACCGAGGTTTTTGACTTTGAGGGCTCATTGCCGGCACCCGCGCGCGCCGAGCGGACCGCAGCGAGCGTCGCTCCGGCTGCGGCGCAAGCCACGCGTCCGGCGCCGCAGCCGTTCGGCCGGCCGCGTCCTGCCGGTTTCGGCAAGCGCGGGCTCTGAGCAGGACAGCATTGCGCAAAAGCTGCTGGCGTTTGCCACTTCAAGACCATGATCGTTCAGGATAGAAGCGCCGTTGGCCAAATCATGGGTCAGCTTCTTCCTGTGGTCGGATGACAATGAACGATCGATCAAGCCAGCGCCCGATCTTGATGTTCGATTCCGGCGTCGGCGGACTGACGGTGCTGCGCGAGGCGCGCGTGCTGATGCCGGACCGCCGCTTCGTCTATGTCGCCGACGATGCAGCATTTCCTTACGGCGCATGGGAAGAGCCGGCGCTCAAGCAACACATACTGGCACTGTTCGGCAAATTGCTCGACCGGCTGCAGCCGGCGATTTCCGTCATCGCCTGCAACACCGCCTCGACCCTGGTGATCGATGCGCTGCGCGAAAAATTCCCTGGCCATCCCTTTGTCGGCACCGTGCCGGCGATCAAGCCGGCGGCGGAGCGCACGCGTTCCGGCCTGGTGTCGGTGCTGGCGACGCCGGGCACGGTGAAGCGCCAATACACGCGCGACCTGATCAGCAAATGGGCGCAGAAATGCCATGTCCGCCTGGTCGGCAGCGACAGGCTTGCCGGACTTGCCGAGATCTATATGCGCGAGGGCTTTGTCGACGAGGAGGCCGTGCGCGCCGAGATCACGCCGTGCTTCATCGAGCGCGACGGCCAGCGCACCGACATCGTCGTGCTCGCCTGCACGCATTATCCGTTCCTGGCCAACCGCATGCGCAAGACGGCGCCCTGGCCTGTCGACTGGATCGATCCGGCGGAAGCGATCGCCAGGCGCGCCATGTCGCTGCTCGAACCGGTCGGCGAACCGTCCGGCGATAGCGAGCCGGATATCGCCGTCTTCACCTCCGGCAAGGTGGATTTCGCCACGAAACGGCTCATCCAGGGCTTTGGCTTGACCGCGCGCTAGCGCTGGAACTGCGGCCGCGGGCCAGCGTTTCTCCTTACAGCAAAGGAGGAGCTAATCATGCCCGCCACATCACAAGCTCAGCAGAAGGCCGCCGGCGCCGCGCTCGCGGCCAAGCGCGGCGAGATCAAGAAGAGCGAGCTCAAAGGCGCTTCGCGTGACATGTATGAATCGATGAGCGAGAAGCAGCTCGAGGAATTCGCCGAAACCAAGCGCAAAGGCCTGCCCAACAAGAAGTCATGAATTCCTGTCGGGCTGCCAGGGTCGGACACCCCGATAGAAAAAGCCCGCGGGATGAACCGCGGGCTTCGTCTGGATTGGATCGAGGCCGGCAATTACCGGCGCCACCAGCAGTGCCGCACCTTGTAGCGAACGACGTGACGGTGGCCGTGCCGCCAGACGACTCGTTTCTTCACCACGACGCGGCAGACCTGCTTATGGCCATGCCAGTGCCTTGCCATGGCAGGCTCCGGCGCCATGACCGCCATCGATCCCGCCAACACCGCGGCTCCGGTCAACGTAAGGAAGAACGTCTTCATGGGAATTCGGACTCCTCTGCTCCAGTCCCTTCATCAAAGTGTCAGGGCAAGCTTACGTCCAAAATAGTTGTACCCCGCCCCGATGCCGTCGGCGTCCGCCACATCTGGCACCGCATGCAACGCAGGATGGTATAGAGTCGCCCGCTGCGTCGCCAGTCACAAGCTTGACACCGGTTAAATCTCTGTTTAACAGGCCTTCCAACACCGGGTGGCGACGCCCGGTGGTTTCTTTTGCATGGGCGAGACCTCACCGGAAGCCAGTCTGTCGGCGGTCTTGTTCGAACTGACGTGTCCCGTGGGTTTTCCGTCGCGTTGCGTGGAAAACCCTGTCAGGTCTCGAAAACGGAGGCCAGAGGAGGGCGCGTTTCCTTCACCCGGAGCCATGGGGTTCCGGGTATATCGTTTTGAAAGGGAATGCGATGAGCAAGCGCGAATCCGCGAAATACAAGATCGACCGCCGTCTCGGCGAAAACATCTGGGGCCGCCCGAAGTCCCCGGTCAACAAGCGTGAATACGGCCCCGGCCAGCACGGCCAGCGCCGCAAGGGCAAGCTTTCCGACTTCGGCCTGCAGCTGCGCGCCAAGCAGAAGCTGAAGGGCCACTATGGCGACGTTTCGGAAAAGCAGTTCCGCAAGGTCTATGAAGAGGCCAACCGCCGCAAGGGCGACACTTCCGAGAACCTGATCGGCCTGCTGGAGTCGCGTCTCGACGCGATCGTCTATCGCGCCAAGTTCGCGCCGACCATCTTCGCCGCCCGTCAGTTCGTCAACCACGGCCACGTCAACGTCAACGGCAAGCGCACCAATATCGGTTCGTACCGCTGCAAGCCGGGCGACGTCATCGAGGTGCGCGAGAAGTCGAAGCAACTCGTCATCGTCTTGGAATCGGTCGGTCTTGCCGAGCGCGACGTGCCGGACTACATCGAGGCCGACCACAACAAGATGACCGCGACCTACAGCCGCGTTCCCGGCCTGGCGGACGTGCCGTTCGCTGTCCAGATGGAACCGAACCTGGTCGTCGAATTCTATTCGCGCTGATCTAAGTCAATCAGCGAGATCATCGAAGGCCGCCCTCGAGGCGGCCTTTTCTTTGTCGGTCATGTCCGTTAAGTCCAGCGGCAGCAAAGATCGCGGGGCCTACGCGCCATGAACATGCTGCCAGACGTCAAATCGCTTGAGCCGATCGCCGACGAGGGAGAGGGCGGGTTTCATCCGCTGTTTCGCGACGTGCCGTCCTCGGTCGAGTTCAACAAGCTGCGCAAGCGGCTCTTGAGGCTCACCCGCCAGGCGATCGAGGACTTCGCCATGTTGAAGCCCGGCCAGCGCTGGCTGGTGGCGCTCTCCGGCGGCAAGGATTCCTATGGCCTGCTCGCCTTGCTGCTCGACCTCAAATGGCGTGGCCTGCTGCCGGTCGAGCTGCTCGCCTGCAATCTCGACCAGGGCCAGCCGAATTTTCCGAAACACATCCTGCCGGACTATCTCACAGCCAACGGCATCCCGCATCGCATCGAGTACCAGGACACCTATTCGGTGGTCACCGACAAGCTGCCCGAGGGCAGCACCTATTGCTCGCTCTGCTCGCGGCTGAGGCGCGGCCATCTCTACCGCATCGCGCGCGAAGAGGGGTGCTCGGCGCTGGTGCTTGGCCACCACCGCGAGGACATCCTCGAAACCTTCTTCATGAACCTCTTTCATGGCGGGCGTCTCGCCGCCATGCCGCCCAAGCTTATCAACGACGAGGGCGACGTCATGGTTCTTCGCCCGCTCGCCTATTGCGCCGAGGTGGATCTAGAGAAGTTCGCCGGCGCCATGAAGTTCCCGATCATCCCGTGCGACCTCTGCGGCAGCCAGGAAGGGCTGCAGCGCAACGCCATGAAGGCGATGCTCGACGACATCGAGAAACGCATGCCTGGCCGCAAGGACACGATGATCCGTGCCATGACCAATGTGCGGCCCTCACACCTGCTTGACCGAAAACTGTTCGACTTCGCCGCGCTCGATGCGCGCCTCACCACAGGGCAAGACATTTCCGATGACATTTGACGACCGCGCGATCGACTGGCTGGCCGACCTTCTCGCCGATGCAGCCAGGGCTGAAATCATGCCGCGCTTCCGCCGGCTGGGCGAGGGCGACGTCCGCCAGAAGACCTCGGCGGCCGATCTGGTGACCGAGGCGGACGTCAATGCCGAAAGGCTGATCGCCGCCAGGCTGCGCGAGCGTTATCCCTCGGCGATGATCGTCGGCGAGGAGGCCTGCTCCGACAATCCAGCTTTGCTTAAGGGCCTTGGCGATGCCGAACTCGCCTTCGTCATAGATCCGGTCGACGGCACCTTCAACTTCGCCTCCGGCGTGCCGCTCTTCGGCGTCATGCTGGGCGTCGTCGTCAAAGGCGAGACGGTTGCCGGCATCATCCACGATCCGGTGGGCAAAGACTGGCTGATCGGCGCCAAAGGGGCCGGCAGCCATATCCGCCACGCGCATGGCGCGCTGGAGAAGGTCAAGGTTGCCGAGCCTGTGCCGATCTCTCAGATGACCGGCGCGGTCTCGTGGCAGTATCTGAAGGAACCGGAGCGCTCGCGGCTCGCGCGCAACCAGACCAAGGCGCTGTCGCAGTTCGGCTATCGTTGCGCGGCGCACGAATACCGGCTGCTGGCCAGCGGGCACGCACATTTCGTCGTCTACAACAAGCTGATGCCGTGGGATCACCTTGCGGGTGTGCTGATCCATCAGGAAGCGGGCGGCCACGCCGCGCGGATCGACGGCGATCCTTATCTGCCGTCGCATGTCGATGGCGGCCTGCTGGTGGCCCCCGACAAACAAAGCTGGGATCAACTGCGCCGCGAGCTCTGGGCGGAGTAGGGTGCGCCGACATTCAGGTGATGCCGGTCTGCAAATGGCGGCTTCCTGCGCTTCCGGTACTCACGGACCTAAATGTCCGCTCCGTTCCGGTTCTCGGAATCCACGATTTTCGACTCGGCCTGACCTGAATCTCGGCACACCCTAGATTGGCTCAAACCGGCGGATTGTGGGGCTGGAACAGCCGCCCGCGCTCGGCAATCAAGATCATCAGCAAGGCTGCGACGGACACGCTGCAGAAGCCGGCGGCCAATGGCGTGACCGTGCCGTTATAGGCCTGGCCTATCAACGTGCCGAGGAGGCCGCCGAGAAAGGTCTGCATGAAGCCGAGGATGGAGGACGCCGTGCCGGCAAGCTCGCCGAGC
Source organism: Mesorhizobium silamurunense (assembly GCF_014843905.1). Classification (NCBI taxonomy): domain Bacteria; kingdom Pseudomonadati; phylum Pseudomonadota; class Alphaproteobacteria; order Hyphomicrobiales; family Phyllobacteriaceae; genus Mesorhizobium; species Mesorhizobium silamurunense. The sequence continues at coordinate 91,448 of NZ_LPVS01000082.1, forward strand.
GGCTCCATCGCAAGCGCGTTGAAATTCGCGCCGAGGCAACCGAACGGCACCATAGCACCGGCAAAGAAGGTGATGAACAGCCAGAGCGGCATCTGCATTTCGAGTGAGACGACGAGCCAGATCAGGCTGATGGCGAGGAACAAGAGCAACGCGCTTTGCGACAGGCGGCGCATGCCGACCTTGCCTACGAGCCGCGCGTTGAGGAAGTTCGAGAAGGCGAGCACGCCGGCAACGCCGGCGAAAATCAAGGGGAACAGCTCGCCGACATGGAAGACATCTAGATAGATCTGCTGCGCCGAATTGATGAAGCCGAACATCGCGCCGAAGATAAAGGTGCTGGCAAAGGCGTAGGAAAGCGCAATGCGGTTGGTGAGCACGATGCGGAAGCCGCCGACGACCGCGTTGACCGTCAGCGGGCGGCGGTATTCCGGATGCAGCGTTTCCGGCAGTCGCAGCAGCGACCATGCCGACACGATCAGCGCGCCGACGGCCATGGTGACGAAGATCCAGTGCCAGGTGGCGAACAGCATGATGAACTGGCCGATGCCGGGCGCGACGACCGGGATCGCCATGAACACCATGAAGATCAATGACATCACCTCGGCCATGCGACGGCCCTCGAAGGTGTCGCGCACGATCGAAACGGCGATGACGCGCGTCGCCGCCGCGCCGATGCCTTGCACGATACGGCAGGCGAGCAGGACGCCGAAGGTTGGAGCCACAGCAGCGGCAGCCACCGCCGCGACATAGATGATCAGGCCGGCGACCAGCGGCGCACGGCGGCCGAAACGATCGGAGATCGGCCCGAAGAAGAGCTGTCCGGTGCCGAAGCCGAGGATGTAGGCGGTGATGACGTACTGGCGATGGTTCTCATTCTCGACGCCGAGCGAGGCGCCGATCTGCTGCAGCGCCGGCAGCATGATATCGATGGCGAGCGAATTGAGCGCCATCAGCGCCGCGCAGAGCGCAATGAATTCCCAGCGCGGAATGGGCAAGCTGCTTGCCCGTTGCGTCGCTTCAACCTGCTTGTCCACGGCAAAGTCCGATCTTTCAAACGAACATGCGCCGGTGGACCGGCGCATAGATTCGTCTCGTTCCCCAATCGGGGAACCACAATGCCGAGGTGGGGTGGCCCCGGAGTCTTGGCGTGCCGGCCGAGCCGCCAGCCTACGCGCTCAAATCAGGCAGCGCCTTTGACGCTGACGCCCTTCTCGACGAGGAATGTCTGCAACTCGCCGGCCTGGAACATCTCGCGTACGATGTCGCAACCGCCGACGAACTCGCCCTTGACGTAGAGCTGCGGGATGGTCGGCCAATTGGAATAATCCTTGATGCCCTGGCGCAGTTCCGCCGAGTCGAGCACGTTAACGCCTTTGTAGTCGGCCCCGATATAGTCGAGGATTTGCACCACCTGGCCGGAGAAGCCGCACTGCGGGAAGCCAGGCGTGCCCTTCATGAAAAGCACCACGTCGTTGCTCTTCACTTCGCTGTCGATGTAGTCGTTGATGCCACTCATGGACGATCCTTTCATGCCTGTGGGAGTCAGGCTCGAAGCATGTCCATCAAATAAACCCATAGGTTGGCTGAAACAAGACGTTAGCCACGACGCCATCGTGATGGCGCAAGGGATGGTGCGTTTTGGGCTAAGCCTGAGTGGACAGGGTTCAGTCCGGAACGCTGGTCTGCAGGGCAAGTGCATGCAGCAAGCCGCCCATATTGCCCTTCAGCGCATCATAGACCATCTGGTGCTGCTGCACTCGGCTTTTGCCGCGGAAGCTTTCGGCCACCACTTCGGCTGCGTAGTGGTCGCCGTCGCCGGCAAGGTCGCGAATCGTGACCTTGGCGTCCGGAATGCCTTCCTTGATCAGCCGTTCGATGTCGTGCGCGTCCATTGCCATGACAAAAATCCTGTTTTCGAGCGGGGAGCGGTGCAGCCCGTACGAGGAGAGTCGGGGCTAAGCGTAGAACCTTTCCGGTCCGGATTGAAGCCGTTCCGTCCATGACCGGGAGTTCACGGGACATTCCGGTCCGGCTGAGCCGCATCGCCGGCGGACACGTCCTCAGGCGTCGAGTAGGTGCGACCGAGACTGAAGGTCAGCACATAGATCGGAACGTTGATCACTATACCGACCAAGGGCAAGTAACTCGTCCACTGCCAGAGCGGCGAGAAAAACGGCCGGCCGTAGCCATCGCACATAAGCGAGGAGCCATACGCCCAAAGCGCCCCGATAACGACCGTAGCGGCAAAGAGCTTGACGCAAGTGACGATATGCCTTGCCCGCGCCGGCTCCGGCAAAAGGCGTTCCCACAGAACCAGGCAAAGAATCGGAACCGCGTAGACGAGGTTCTGAACGGCAATCATCGGGATTGTGCCGTTGGCCGCGGCGAGGAACTCCGCCCGCGTTTCGAGCCGCGGACAGATCTCGCTCGAGGTTGTCGACAGCAGGAGAAAGACGAACGGGCCGAGAAACCAGAAGAAGAACAGGGACGGCCAGAAGACGACTGCAAGCAGTGCCCGGACCGCCAGCCTGGTCAAATGGCCAGATCCATGAAACGCGGGAACCAGCCCTCATGGGCTGCCGTCAATTCACTGACCGCTATGGCCCTCGTCTCGCCGAGTTTCAATTCACGACCGCCGGTCGTGCCGATCCACGGCGCGAAGATGCCGAGCTTGCCCTGCTCCTCGCGGATCTTGTCCCATTCGCCGCTTTGCGGGTCGACCGACAGCGTCACGAGATAACGGCCCTGGTCCTCGCCGAACCAGACCGGGATCGGATCTGTGCCGGTAAGACCCGGAATGGTGGCGCCGATGCCGGAGGCCATCGCCATTTCGGCCAGCGCCACGGCAAGGCCGCCGTCCGAGACGTCATGCGCGGCAGTCACGATGCCGGAAGCGATCAGCGCGCGCACATGGTCGCCGACGCGCTTTTCATGTTCGAGGTCGACAGGCGGCGGCGGGCCGTCGGCGCGGCCGTGGATATCGCGCATATAGACGGACTGGCCGAGATGGCTGCCCCAGCTTGGCGGTGCGCCGACCAGCACGATCATCTGGCCCTCGGCGGCAAAGCCGATACGGGCCATCTTCGACCAGTCGGCGATCAGCCCGACGCCGCCGATGGTCGGCGTCGGCAGGATGCCGCGGCCGTTGGTTTCGTTGTAGAGCGAGACGTTGCCGGAGACGATCGGGAAGCCGAGCGCGCGGCAGGCATCGCCGATGCCCTTAATCGCCCCGACAAACTGGCCCATGATCTCCGCCCGTTCCGGATTGCCGAAATTGAGGTTGTCCGTGGCCGCAAGCGGCAAGGCACCGGTCGCGGTGAGATTGCGCCAGCATTCGGCCACCGCCTGCTTGCCGCCCTCATAAGGATCGGCCTCGCAATAGCGCGGCGTGACGTCGGAGGAGAAAGCGAGCGCCTTGGTCGGATGGCCGTCGACCCGTACCACGCCGGCGTCGCCGCCAGGAAGCTGCAGCGAATTACCCTGGATCAGCGTGTCGTACTGTTCCCAGACCCAGCGGCGCGAGGAGAGGTCCGGCCCGCCAAGCATCTTGAGCAGCGCGTCGGCGACATCGGCCTTAGGCGCGTCATTTGCGGCCAGCGGCGCCGGCTTCTTCGCTTCGACCCACGGGCGGTCATATTCCGGCGCCTGGTCTCCCAGTTCCTTGATCGGCAGGTTGGCGACCTCGTCGCCCTGGTGCAGCACGCGGAAGCGCAGGTCGTCAGTGGTCTTGCCGACGATGGCGAAGTCGAGGCCCCATTTGCGGAAGATCGCCTCGGCTTCCTCCTCCTTTTCGGGGCGCAGCACCATCAGCATGCGTTCCTGGCTCTCCGACAGCATCATCTCGTAGGCGCTCATGCGCTCCTCGCGCACCGGTACCTTGTCGAGATCAAGCTCGATGCCGAGATCGCCCTTTGCGCCCATCTCGACCGCCGAGCAGGTGAGGCCGGCGGCACCCATGTCCTGGATGGCGATGACCGCGCCCGAGGCCATCAGCTCGAGGCAGGCCTCCAGCAGGCATTTTTCGGTGAAGGGGTCGCCGACCTGGACGGTCGGACGCTTCTCCTCGATCTTGTCGTCGAATTCGGCCGAGGCCATGGTGGCGCCGCCGACGCCGTCGCGTCCGGTCTTGGCGCCGAGATAGACGACCGGCAGGCCGACGCCCTTGGCCTCTGACAGGAAGATAGCGTTGGTCTTGGCGAGACCGGCCGCGAACGCGTTGACAAGGATGTTGCCGTTGTAACGCGGGTCGAAATTGACCTCGCCGCCAACGGTCGGCACGCCGAAGGAATTGCCGTAGCCGCCGATGCCTGAAACCACGCCGGCGACCAGATGCCGGGTCTTGGGATGGTCCGGCGCGCCGAAGCGCAGCGCGTTCATCGCCGCGACCGGCCGCGCGCCCATGGTGAAGACGTCGCGCAGGATGCCGCCGACGCCGGTCGCGGCTCCCTGATAGGGTTCGATGTAGGACGGGTGGTTGTGGCTCTCCATCTTAAAGACGACGCAGTCGCCGTCGCCGATGTCGACCACGCCGGCATTCTCGCCCGGTCCCTGGATGACCTGCGGGCCGCTGGTGGGCAGCGTGCGCAGCCATTTTTTTGAAGACTTGTAGGAGCAGTGCTCGTTCCACATCGCCGAGAAGATGCCGAGTTCGGTGAAGCTCGGCTCGCGGCCGACCAGGTCGAGGATGCGCTGGTATTCGTCGGGCTTCAGCCCATGCGCGGCGACGAGTTCGGGGGTGATCGGCACGGAATTGGAAATGGTCATGAGCGGCGATTTGTATCCGTGGGAGAGGGTGATTTTCGAGTCTCCTCTTATCGCAAGCTTTCGCGCGATACACCCCACCGGATGACGAAAAACGCCGGAAAACTGCCGTGCCGGCGCCTGCTCAGCCGGCAGCGCGCCGGGCGGTCAGGAAAAACTGTCGTAGCCGGCGCGGCCTTCGTCGAGCAGGCGGCGGATGACCGCGACGCCACCGGCGACATCCTTGCTCTGCCGGGGTTGCGAGACACCGAAGCGGACGCTGTGGAAGACCTGCTCGGAACGACCGGCCTTGAACTCGTCCTCGTCGTCGATGAGCACGCCTTGCGCCAGGCAGGCATTCTTGAACGTGCCCGACAGCCAGGGATCCGGCAAGGTGAGCCAGACGAAGGGCACATTGTCACATGCCTTGAAGTCGAAGCCCGCCAACGTCTCGCGCACGGCATGGAGACGCGTCTGGATCTCGGCAATGCAGCGCTTGCGGATCTCGCCGGCCTGGCCCGACATCACCAGCCTCGTTCCGACCTCCGCCAGCAGGAAGGGCAGGCCGCCTGTCATCATCTTGTGCGCGACGCGGATGCGGTGGCGGTAGGCAGGCGGGCAGGACAGCCAGCCGCCGCGCACACCGGCCGCGACCGATTTCGACAGGCCGCCGGCGACGATCGTGCGTTCGGGGGCATATTCGGCAAGCAGCGGCGTCGGATCGTCGGTCAACTCGCCATAGAGGTCGTCCTCGATCAGCGTGACATTGTATTCACGCGCGATGCGCGCGATCGCCTGGCGCCGCTCCGCCGAGAGCGTCACCAAGGTCGGGTTTTTCGCTGTCGGCATCACGAACATCATCTTCGGGTGTTTCTGCGCGCAGACGCGCTCGAAATCGTCGGGGTCGAGACCTTCATCGTCCGCCGAGACGAGCGCCGTGCGGCGTCCGATCAGGCCGGCGCTGCGCGAGATCTGCGAATAGGTGAGATGCTCGAAGACGATCGTGTCGCCTGGCGTGGTGAGCGCGGCGATCGCCGCCATCACGGCGGCATGGGTGCCAAGCGTCGGCACGATTGAATCGGGCGAGGGCCGGAAGGAATTGCGCGACAGCCAGCGGCTGCCGGCCTCGTACCAGCGTTCGGGAAAATCGCGCGTGTAACTTGAAATGTCGTGCGGATGCTCCTGCGCCGTCCGCGCCAGCAGCTCGGCGATGGTTGCGCCCTGGCCGACATCGGGCGCGGCGGTGCTGTCGAAGCGCAGCTTGCCCGCCGGGGCATCGATGAGGCGGGTGCCTAGCGCGGCGGGCTCCAGCTCGGGCTTTGGGTTCTCGGCATGCTGCGCGAGCACATAGGTGCCGCGCCCGACCTCGCCGCTCACCAACCCGCGCTCGCGCAGCAGCTGATACGCCCTACCGACCGTGCCGACAGTCGTGCCGATGTCATAGGCGAGGTCGCGCTGCGGCGGCAGTTTTGCACCGGCATCGATGACGCCCTTGTCGATATCTGACTCAATGCTGTCAGCAAGACGCTGATACAGGGGGCCAGAGCCAGAGGAGAGATCGGGGAGCCAATTTGTCATGGTGACAATTTTCTATATTGCACCGCGCGATGAGTCAATCGATATGAGATCACGGGTGGCACGGGTACAATTCATCAGTCTGGCAGAACGAGATATGAATACAATTGATGCATTCCATCGCAATGGCGCTGAATTGTATGGCCATTCATCGGTTTGGCGCGGCTTCGTCGGCCGGCTGGCGCTTGTGCTTCGTTCCATCGCAAGGCAGATCGGGCGGATGCTGGAGCGCCGTCGCGGGCGCCTTGCTCTGCTGGAGATGACCGACGAGCAACTCAAGGATATCGGCATCTCGCGCTGCGACGCCCATCGCGAAGGCATCAGGCCGTTCTGGGACTAATCGCTCCCGGACGCGGGCTGCGGATCAATTCCGCAGACGGGCGACGCCGTGATCGGCAAACACGGCGAGCACGCATAGGCCGAGAAACAGCGCAGTCGTGGCCAGCGCCGAAATGGCGACGCTGGCCGCGCCGTTCTTCCCCACGTCGAGGAACGGGTAGGGCACCTCGCCGGCGAATGGGGAGCGTATCAGCGCACAGGCGAGATAGGCGATCGGATAGATCATCCACCAGGAGATGTCGCGCCAGCGCGTTTTCCCATCGGTGCCTGCGATCAGCCACCACAGCACGAAGATCAGCGGCGTCACATAGTGGAGCAGGATATCGCACAGCAGGAACAGGCCTTCTGGCGCCCAAAGGCGCGCCAGCACGGTCGAATAGACGATGAAGACCAGAGTTATGGCGACCGCGACGCCGGCGCGCATGCGCCGCCCGGCGAAGGCCGGGAACCAGGCATAGCCGGTTGGTGACAGCAGCGAAGCATGCACCAGCACTGCCGCGATGTTGGTCAGGATGGTGAAGAAGCTAAAATAGAAGACGATCGAGCCGAGCAGGCTACGGCCTGCCGCCATCGACGCCGGAACGGTGATCGCAAACTGCAGGACGAGCGCGATGAGCCCGATAACCAGTCCTGCGATCTGCAGGAACCGGCTCATGGCAGGCTCACGCGGCAGCGGCGCAGGACGGGTTGCCGGCCTGCCAGCGGGCGATGTCGGAGCCGATGCGCGCGCCGAGCGGCTCGGCCATCAGCGGCCCGAACACGTCCACCTTGCTGGAATTGCCCTGCGCCTGCACGACAAGCAGCGGCTTGCCGCCATAGTGCTTGGCCGGAACCAGCAGGAAACGCGGCGTGCCGCTGTAGGAGTTGAGCTCGTTGGCCATCTGGTAGGCCTTGAAGGCCGGGTCCTTGCTGGCGATCCAGCATTTATGCGCCGCGATCGCGACCTGCTCCATGGCGAGCAGCGAGGCGCTCTTGCCCGACGGCGCCGGTGTGGTCTTCGAGCCGGACTGGCAGGATGTTAGAGCAACCCCGGCGGCAGCCACGAGAGCAAGGCGAGTAATCGTCATTCTCATACAGTCCGCCCCGCGCTTTGAAAGGAAATGTCTAAAAAGGGATCAAGCGGCGATGCCAAGCGCGCCTTCGAACAGCGCCCGGCCGTCGCTGCCGCCGTGTGCTGCCTCGATCAGGTTCTCCGGATGCGGCATCAGGCCGAGCACATTGCCCTTCTCGCTGACGATGCCAGCGATGTCGTTGATCGAGCCGTTGGGATTGGTGCCTTCGGCATAGCGGAACACCACCTGGCCTTCGCCTTCGAGGCGGGCAAGGGTTTCGGCGTCGGCGAAATAATTGCCGTCATGGTGCGCGACCGGCGAGCGGATGATCTGTCCAGGCTGGTAGCGGCGGGTGAACATGGTGTTGGCGTTGGCGATCTCGAGCTTCACCTGCCGGCAGACGAACTTCAGCGAGGCGTTGCGCATCAGGGCACCCGGCAGCAGCCCCGCCTCGACCAGGATCTGGAAGCCGTTGCAGACGCCGATGACCATGACGCCCTTGGCGGCCTTTTCCGCCACCGCCCGCATCACCGGCATGCGTGCGGCGATCGCGCCGCAGCGCAGATAGTCGCCGAAGGAGAAGCCACCGGGAATGGCGATCAGGTCGACGTCGGGGATTTCAGTGTCCGTCTGCCAGACGGTCGCCGGCGCCTGACCGGAGATCTTGGTCAGCGCCGCGATCATGTCACGGTCGCGGTTGAGGCCAGGCAGGAGGACGACGGCTGATTTCATTTCGGTTCGAAAGGCCTCTGGTTTTCGGCGAGCTCTCGCAGGTCTGGCCGGCGCTCGATACGTTCGAGGCGATCGTCTTGACGGGCGAGAATTCCGTAGATGTTGTGAATATCACTTTGAGTTGCCGCCATGTGGCCCCGAAGCACGTTCATCTCTCGCTTCTGCTCAGAAAAGTCCTGGCGAAGTTCCGCAGGCTCGTGGTGTACACGCTTCAGACGCTCGTACATCAAGTCGCTTGTGGCTTCAGGCACAATGCCTCCGGCGCAACCTCAGGTTATGGCCACACTATAGTTCTCAATCACCGTGTTCGCCAGAAGCTTGTCGCACATGGCCTTGAGGTCGGCTTCAGCCCTGGCCTTGTCGGTGCCGGTGAGCTCGATGTCAAACACCTTGCCCTGGCGCACCTGGCCGACGCCGTCGAAGCCCAGCCCCGAGAGCGCATGCTCGATCGCCTTGCCCTGCGGGTCGAGAACGCCGTTCTTGAGGGTCACGGTGATGCGGGCTTTCATCGGTACTCCTGAATGATCGGTCTTGCGGCGGACCTGCCGTTGAAGGCAAGCCGCTGGCAGTCAGTGCTTCATGCCCTTGGGCGGCTCGGAAGAGGCGACGAGCACCGGGCCTGTCGGGCGCGGCGGCTCGTTCTCGTTCATGATGCCGAGACGGCGGGCGACTTCCTGATAAGCCTCGACCAGCCCGCCCATGTCGCGGCGGAAGCGGTCCTTGTCGAGCTTGTCCTGGGTCGCCACGTCCCACAGGCGGCAGGAATCCGGCGAGATCTCGTCGGCGACGACAATGCGCATCATATCGCCCTCGAACAGGCGGCCGCATTCGATCTTGAAGTCGACGAGCTGGATGCCGACGCCGAGGAACAGACCGGAGAGGAAGTCGTTGACGCGAATGGCCAGAGCCATGATGTCGTCGATTTCCTGCGGGCTTGCCCAGCCGAAGGCGGTGATGTGCTCTTCCGACACCATCGGATCGTCCAGCGCATCGGCCTTGTAGTAGAATTCGATGATCGAGCGCGGCAGCACCGTGCCTTCCTCGATGCCGAGGCGCTTTGCCAGCGAGCCGGCGGCGACGTTGCGCACGACCACTTCGAGCGGGATGATCTCGACTTCCTTGATCAGCTGCTCGCGCATGTTGAGCCGGCGGATGAAATGGGTCGGGATGCCCATGCGATTGAGGTGGTTGAAGATGTGCTCGGAAATGCGGTTGTTGAGCACGCCTTTGCCGTCGACCACCTCGTGTTTCTTCTTGTTGAAGGCGGTGGCGTCATCCTTGAAGAACTGGATCAGCGTTCCCGGCTCAGGTCCTTCATAGAGGATCTTGGCCTTGCCTTCGTAAATGCGGCGGCGATTTTTCATCTGATTTTTTCTCTGGATTGGCGGGCAGGCGGCAAGCGACCAGTTCCTGTCCGTCTGCCTAAATTAGTTGCGGCGACGGTAGCGTTCAATGCCGGTGTCTATAGCAATCGTAATGTTTGCTCAATCGGCAAATCCTGCCGATCAACCGGTTTCGAGACCGAAATGCCGCAGCGCAGCATGCGACGTAGCATATTGACCGGCCCGCGGCCTTTTGGTTTGTGCTGGGTAAGCACACATATTCATCGCCAAGCGAATCGATTTGACCGGAGGGACGTCATGAGCAGCATGAAAGACCGCGAAGAGGGCTTCGAGCGCAAATTCGTTTTCGACGAGGAGCTCCGCTTCAAGGCCTCGGCGCGCCGCAACAGGGCGCTCGGCCTCTGGGCCGCCGAAAAGCTCGGCAAAACCGGCGCCGACGCGGAGGTCTATGCCAAGGAGGTGGTAGTCTCCGACATCGAGGAAGCCGGCGATCACGACGTCTTCCGCAAGATCCGCAAGGATTTCGACGCCGCAGGCGTCAACCAGTCGGACCATCAGATCCGCCGCACCATGGAAGAGTTGATGGCGCAGGCGATCGAGCAGATCAAGAACACGTAATCGTCACTGGACCAATCGACCGCCCGGCTGAGCCGGGCGGTTTTTCTTTGCCTTGCCGCCGTTTCCGGCCGAAACTGCGGATCGTTAACAAGGAAAGTTCCGATGTCGCTCAAGTCCCGCCTGGCTGCCGATGAAACGCTGTTCACCGCATGGTCCGGGGTGCCGGACGCGCTGACGGTCGAAATCATCGCCAAGCAGGGTTTTGATGCCGTCACCCTCGACATGCAGCATGGTGGCCACCATGAGGACAGCGTGCTGCGCGGCCTGGTGCCGGTGCTTGCCGCCAACAAGCCGGCCCTGGTGCGCATCCCGGTCGGCCGCTTCGACATGGCGAGCCGGGCGCTCGATTTCGGCGCCGAGGCGGTGATTGCGCCGATGGTGAATTCGGTGGCGGATGCACGGCAGTTTGCCGCCGCGATGAAATATCCGCCGATGGGCGAGCGTTCCTGGGGCCCGACTTATGCCTTTCCGCGCCATGGCAAGGGCGACCATGCCGAGTGGCTGCGCGACTCGAACCAGCGCACCATGGCCTTTGCCATGGTCGAGACGCGGGCGGCGTTCGAGGCGCTCGACGGGATCCTCGAGACGCCCGGCATCGACGGCATCTTTGTCGGCCCGTCGGATTTCTCGATCGCCTGGTCGAACGGCAGCACCGTCAATTCGACGCTGGAAAGCATGATGGAGACGGTGGCCTCGATCGCCGAGCGGACGCGCAAGGCAGGCAAGCATGCCGCGATCTATGTCATCGAGCCGGCCGTTGCGGGGCGCGTGGTGTCGATGGGCTACCGGCTGCTCGCCATGGGCTCGGACCACACGCTGATCTCGCTCGGCGCCAAGACGCTTCTGAAGAGCATGCGGGATTCGATCGGCTCTTAGTCAGCCGCGCCGTATCACCCTGATTTTGCTCGTGATCTTTCTGGAAATCGCTCCCGATTTCCAGAGCCGGCAAGCAGTTCAGGGTTCCTTCAGTTCCGTCAGGAACTTGGCAAAGGTCATCGAGCCTTCCGGCCACGGGCCGAACCCGGCATCGGCATTGAGATGGCCGGCCTCGCCGGCATCGATGAAAAGCGATCCCCAGGCGGCGGCAATGTCCTCGGCGACCTCGAAGGCGCAGAAAGGATCGTTGCGGCTGGCGATCACGATCGACGGGAAGGGCAGGGGCTCGCGCGAATAGGGCCCGAAGGTCATCAAATGCCTCGGCCTGATTTCCGGATTGGCGACATCCGGCGGCGCCACGAAAAAGGCGCCCGCGACCGGCTTCTGGAATTGCGGAATGGCCTGCACCGCCGCTGCCACACCCAGCGAATGGGCGACGATCACTACCGGCCGCTCGGCCTCGTTGACGGCTTTCGCCACGCTTGCCGTCCAATCCTCGCGCACGGGCTTTGACCATTCGGTCTGCTCGACCCGGCGCGCCGTCGACAGCTTCGACTGCCAGCGGGTCTGCCAGTGCTCGGGGCCGGAATTGGTATAGCCCGGTATGATGAGGATATCTGCGTCCTTGACTTTCATGGCGCCGATGTAGCGAGCGGCCTTGTCTCATGCAACCATGCCGGTGGACGCTGCACATCACAATTGTGAACAACCTGTTCGATTCTTTCCGTCTTGTGTGAACGATCGCAATCGACGATTTGAGGAAGGAAAAGGAACGACTAATAAAAGCCGGCGCGACTGCCCTTGGTGAGATCGGCGCCCGAACGGAGAGTTTGATGAGCGAACTGCCTTTTGCCGCGACCACCCCGGTCAGCGTCTCGCGCGTCGGCCTGAAGGCGCGTGATGCTGAAAACCTTGCCGCCTACTACCGCGCCGTCGTCGGCCTGCAGGAGCTGAGCCGCGCCGATGGCGCGATCACGCTTGGCGCCGCCAACCGTCCGCTGCTGGTGCTGGAGCCAGCCGCGTCGGCCAAGCCTGACGATCCGCGCAGCGCCGGCCTGTTCCACACGGCCTTCCTGCTGCCGTCGCGCGCCGATCTCGGCCGCTGGGTCAACCACGCCGCCGCCAACCGTATCGGCATCGAAGGCGCGTCGGACCACCTGGTGAGCGAGGCGCTTTATCTTACCGACCCCGAGGGCAACGGCATCGAGATCTATGCCGATCGCCGTCCGCAGGACTGGAAATGGAACGGCGACAGGATCGCCATGGCGACCGAGCGGCTGAACCTGCCCGCGGTCGTCGCCAGCGTGCCGGCCGGCGACGCCGGCTGGCAGGGCGCGCCGGAGAACACCATCGTTGGCCATGTGCATCTGCGCGTCGGCCGCCCAGAGGACGCCGAGGCCTGGTGGCATGACGAGTTCGGCTTCGACACGGTTGCCAAATATGGCGGCCAGGCGGTGTTCCTGTCTTCCGGCCACTACCATCACCATATCGGCGCCAATGCCTGGCACAGCGCCGGCGCCGGCCGACGCGACCCGGCGCGGTCGGGTCTCGCCTGGGTCGAGATGCGCTCGGACAATGTGAAGGCCGAGACTGCGCGGGAGGATCCTTGGGGCACGGTGATCAAGACAGTGCCCGGCAAGGCTTGATCGAGGGCTGCGCCAAGCTAACGGACGCCTTTACTCGACCTCAACCTTTCCGAACACCCGCTTGAAGATGGTGTCGACATGCTTGGTGTGATAGCCGAGGTCGAATTTCTCGCGGATCTCGGCGTCGGGGAGCGCGGCTGTCACTTCCTTGTCGGCCAGAAGTTCCTCAAGGAAATCAGCCCCTTGTTCCCACACTTTCATGGCGTTGCGCTGCACCAGCCGGTAGGCATCCTCGCGCGAGACGCCGGCTTGCGTCAGCGCCAGGAGCACGCGCTGCGAATGCACCAGGCCGCGGAACTTGTTCAGGTTCTTCAGCATGTTGTCGGGATAGACGAGCAGCTTGTCGACGACACCGGTCAGCCGCGACAGCGCGAAATCGAGCGTCACGGTCGCATCCGGCCCGATCATGCGCTCGACCGAGGAATGCGAGATGTCGCGCTCGTGCCACAGCGCCACATCCTCCATCGCCGGCATGGCGTAGGAGCGAACCATGCGGGCGAGGCCGGTGAGGTTTTCGGTCAGCACCGGGTTGCGCTTGTGCGGCATCGCCGACGACCCCTTTTGCCCCGGCGTGAAGTATTCTTCGGCTTCCAGCACCTCGGTGCGCTGCAGATGGCGGATTTCGACGGCCAGCCGTTCGACCGACGAGGCGATCACGCCGAGCGTGGCGAAGAACATCGCATGGCGGTCGCGCGGGATGACCTGCGTCGACACAGGCTCCGGCTTCAGTCCGAGCTTCCTTGCCACATGCTCTTCGACATAGGGATCGATGTTGGCGAAGGTGCCCACCGCGCCCGAGATGGCGCAGGTGGCGATGTCTTCGCGCGCGTGTAGCAGCCGCTCGCGGCAACGCGAGAATTCGGCATAGGCCAGCGCCAGCTTGACCCCAAAAGTCGTCGGCTCGGCATGGATGCCGTGGCTGCGGCCGATCGTGATGGTGTCCTTGTGCTCGAAGGCGCGGCGCTTCAGGGCCGCGAGCAGGGCGTCGATGTCTGCAAGCAGGATGTCGCTGGCGCGCGTCAATTGCACCGCAAGGCAAGTGTCGAGAACGTCCGACGAGGTCATGCCCTGGTGAATGAAGCGGGCGTCCGGCCCGACGAATTCGGCGAGATGGGTCAGGAAAGCAATCACGTCGTGCTTCGTGACGCGCTCGATCTCGTCGATTTTGTCGACGTCGAATTTGGCGGCGCCGCCCTTTTCCCAAATTGTTTTCGCGGCCTCTTTCGGAATGACGCCGAGCTCGGCCAACGCATCGCAGGCATGCGCCTCGATCTCGAACCAGATGCGGAACCGGGTTTCGGGCGACCAGATGGCGACCATTTCCGGCCGGGAATAACGAGGGATCATCTGTTTCCAAGTCCTGCAGGGAGAAGCTTTGGCCGCGTCCTAACAGAGGCCGGGCCAATGCTCAACGCCGCTGGCGCGCAATCCAGATGCTGGCGGCAACAAGTGCCGCAAAGCCGAGCGGAAAATAGAGCCGCACTCCCAGGACGACGAACTGGTAGAGCGCTGTCAGCGCCGTGAACACAAGTTCGAATGCCCAGGTCAGCGTGAAGGCCGGCGCGTGCCACTCGGCGTAGTAGGAACGGTATTGCAGCGCGAACAGGCCGCCGGTGACAGCGAGCGTCGCGCTAAGCAGACATACGAAAGCGGCAGCGAGCGTGGTTTCCCAGTGTCGGCCGCGCGATACCAGCCTGGCGAGCGTCAGCCCGACGGGAAAGGCAAGCGCCCCGCCGAGCGCATAGAGCAGCACGACGAAGCGGAGCCTGCCCGGCGTCTCCCAATAATAGAGATTGAGGAAAGCGCTGGCCGCCATCGTAAGACCCCACAGCGAGGCGCCGACAACGACCTTGCCTGCCGAGCGCAGCGCATCGCGCACCAGGTGCAGACGCAAGGAGGTTGATTGCAGCGGCGTCACGGTCACAAGGCCACGTTCCGCGGCGGTGACTGGCGGTTCAGGTCGGGTGTCGCTGGTCATGCGCTCTGTCTCATTGGCGTCATGCCTATCACACCATGGTGAACGAGACGTGCTGCTCGATGCATCCAATCCGGCGCTCGTTTGTTATTGTGGACCGTCCCGATAAGGATGCGGCCACCCAACGGAGGACCAGCATGACCACCGACCTCAGCAAGATACGCGAGCATATGGAAGTGATCGGCGCCGATGGCGTCCATATCGGCACCGTCGACAAGGTCGACGGTCAGCGGATCAAGCTGACCAAGGCCGACAGCGGCATGGGTAGGCACCACAAGGGTCATCATCATTACATTCCGCTCAGCCTCGTCGCGGAGATCGACGAAAAAAAAGTCTGGCTGTCGGCGAATTCGGATGTCGCGGTGACCTTCGAGGAAGAGAAGTCCGACCCGACCTGAACCGGCAACTTTAGATTTTCTCTTGCGCAATTCCGGACAGAAAGCCGCTGCACACTTTTCCTGGAATTGCCCTAGCGCGATGACCAGACCGGAAACAGGTCACCGTCGACGGGGGTCGCGGCATAGACGCCGCGGCTGATGGCGCGTGCCATGGTGGCGCCGGCTGTTGCGAAAAGGTCGATCGCGGCGTCGGCGCTGAGCTCGATGCCGCTTTTGCCAGTGGCGAGGGCAAAGACCAGATCACCGTCGGCCGGCGTATGCGTTGGCCAAATGGCGCGTGCGAACCCGTCATGCGCCGAAATCGCCAGCCGCTTGGCCGCAGCCTTGGTCAGAACCGCGTCGGTGGCGATAATGGCAATCGTCGTGCTGCCGCCCTCCGGCAGTTCCCCGACGTGCTGGTCACGGTACTTCAAGAGTATTTTTCTGGCGTCTTCCGGCAGCGAGTCCGGATAGCCTAGGCCGCCGAACTCATCGCCGATCTCGAAGGGCGCTGCCCAGAAATGCCGGCTGCGACCGACCGTCACCGAGCCGGTCGGGTTGACGGCGGCGAGCGCGCCGATGGTGACGCCGCTATCGAGCACCGTCGAGGCCGAGCCCAGCCCGCCTTTCAGACCGGAAGTCAGTGCCCCGGTGCCGGCGCCGACAGTACCAATCGGGAAGTCGGCCGTTGCCGCCTGCAGCGCCTCGTAGCCCAACTCGCGATAGGGCGGATAGCGGCCCCAATCCTTGTCGCCGCCATTGCACAGGTCAAACAGTATTGCGGCGGGCACGATCGGCACGCGGAAGCCGCCCACCTCGACGCCGATGTTTCTTTCGCGCAGCGCCGCCTGGACGCCGGAAGCGGCATCGAGACCGAAGGCCGAGCCGCCGGACAACACGACGGCGTGAATGGCCTCGATCGAGTTTTGCGGCTCGAGCAGGTCGGTCTCACGCGTGCCCGGCGCACCGCCCAGGACCTGGACGCCAGCCACCGCCGGTTCCTCGCACAGCACCACTGTGACGCCGGATTTCAGCCTGGCGTCGGCGGCATTGCCGACTCTCAGTCCGGCGAGGTCGGTGATCAGGTTGCGTGGCCCGGTGCGGAACATCACTTTTCCTCCAGCGGCACGAAATGCGTGCCGTCGAAGCGGAAGGCGCGGAAGGGATTCCGGCTGAGATCGCCTTTTTCGTTGAAACGGATCGGGCCGATCGCGGTTGCGAACTCATGTCCGATCAGAGCCTCCGCGAGCGGCTTGCCGGAGCTTTCGGCGTCCGCCGTTGCCGCCTTGGCGATCTCGACCGCCGCATAGGCCGGCAGGGTGTAGCCGTCGGTCACGATGTTCCTTTCGCTGAACGCCTGCATGACCTTGGGATCGGCGACTTCCGCCCACTCCGGCATCGCGATCATCAGCGTGCCGACCGCATAGGGCACATCGCCGGGCGGCGTGCGCAACGTCTCGCCGCCGGCGAAGGTGATGCCGACGCTGAGCTGAGCGGCATCGCGCCCCATGACGGCGATGTCGTCGCCGTCGCCGCCGGCAAACACTTTTGTCGCGCCGGCCTTCTTCAACCTTCCGATCAATCCGATCTGGTTGTCGAGCTGCGGCCGGAAGGTGTCGACGAAGGCCGGTTTCAGCGCCGCCTGCTCCGCGGCCGCGCGAAAAGTTTCGGCGATCTCGCGGCCATAGATCGTGCCGTCATCGATAATGGCGAACAATTCGTTCTGCCAGAGCCGGGTGAGGATCGTGGCCACCGCATTGCGCTCGTCGTCGCCGCGCGGCCCGAGCCGGTAGATCGGCCAGCCGGTCTTGGCGCGACGATCGGTCAGGCTCTCGGTGCGCACGCCGATCGTGATGACCGGAATGTTGGCGTCCTTCAGGACCGGCAGCGCTGTCTCGATCGCCTCGGTGCAAAGGAAGCCGACGACGATATTGACCTTGGCGTCCACGAATTGCCTAGCGGCCGCCGCGCCGCCGTCGGCCGTGCAGGCATCGTCAACGGTTTTGAGGGCGACGCCTTGGGCCTCCGCCGCCAGCCCGGTTCCGGCCTCGATCTGCTTGCCGAGGATCGCCGACGGCCCGGACAGCGGTGCGGCGACGCCAACCAGCGTCTCGGCATGGACGCTCGCGGCCAGCGAAAGCAGCGCGGCTAAAGTCGTCATGAGAAGGCGCATTCGAGTGAAGAGGTCCTCCGTGCCAGAGTTACAGTCCGGCACTATTCCAGCAAAGACCTAAAGGCTGGCTAATCCTGGCGCAACACGCGAATTTCAGGATTGCGGTCAAGCACTTCGCTTGTGGCATGCAATATGTAGCCATATATAACGGGCTGGTTTTCTGACAGGTGGATGAGCAGGTGCTGAAGATCAACGACATCGGGCCGCAACACTATCGCGATGCGATGGCGCATTTTGCCGGCCATGTGCATGTGGTGACCACCGACGGCCCAGCGGGCAAAAGGGGCGCCACGGTGATCGCCGCTTGCTCGGTGTCGGACACGCCGCCGACCGTGCTTGTCTGCCTCAACCGCGAAAATCAGAAGAACGAAGCCTTCATCAGGAACGGTAACTTTGCACTGAACACGCTCGCCTCGGACCAGGAGGCGCTCTCGGCCGGCTTTTCCGGCATGACCGGCCTGCCGTTGGAAGAGCGCTTCGCGCTCGGCGAATGGGACGTGATCTCGACCGGCGCGCCGACGCTGAAAGGCGCGCTCGCCGTCTTCGATTGCCAGATCATCGATACCAAGGATTTGGCCACCCACCGTGTGCTTTTTGGCAAGGTGACAGGCCTGCGCATCGGCGATAATTTGCGGCCGCTGATCTATCACAACCGCGGCTACCACGTTCTGTGAAACGGGTGCGCGGCATCCACGGAGACAAGATGACCGCGCCGCGGCCCGCGCCGAAGTCGATCGACGAGACGCTCGATCTCCTGACCGGCGCGGACTATGTCGCGGATCGCTCGCTGGCGACGGTGCTGTTCCTGTCGCTGCGCATGAAACGACCGCTGTTCCTCGAAGGCGAGGCGGGCGTCGGCAAGACCGAGATCGCCAAGGTGCTGGCCGATGCGCTCGGCCGCCGGCTGATCCGCCTGCAATGCTACGAAGGGCTCGACGTCTCCTCCGCCGTCTACGAGTGGAACTACGCGGCTCAGATGATCGAGATCCGCATGGAGGAGGCGGCCGGCAAGGTCGTGCGCTCCGACATGGAGCGCAATGTCTTTTCCGAAAAATACCTGATCCGCCGCCCCGTGCTCGATGCGCTGACCGGAAAGGCAGGGGCGGCGCCGGTCTTCCTCATCGACGAGCTCGACCGCACCGACGAGGCGTTTGAGGCCTTCCTGCTCGAGATCCTGTCGGACTTCCAGGTGACGGTTCCGGAACTCGGCACGATCAAGGCTGAAGAGCCGCCGATCGTCATTATCACCACCAACCGCACGCGCGAGATCCACGACGCACTGAAGCGGCGCTGCCTCTACCACTGGGTCGATTATCCGAACGCCGAGCGCGAGCTGGAGATCGTGCGCCGCAAGGTGCCGCAGGCGAATAGCCGGCTGTCCGCCGAGGTGGTCTCCTTCATCCAGAAGCTGCGCCAGGTCGAGCTGTTCAAGGCGCCCGGCGTTGCCGAAACCATCGACTGGGCCGGCGCGCTCACCGAACTCGACAAGGTGGCGCTCGACCCGGAGACTGTGTCCGACACGATCGGCGTGCTTCTGAAATACCAGGACGACATTGCCCGCATCGGTGAGGGCGAAGGCCGGCGTATCCTCAACGAGGTGAAGGCCGAGCTTTCGGTCGCGGAGTAGGCGCCATGCCATCGCCACGCGCGGAACCCAAAGAGGCGACAGCGGAAGGGCGCATCGCCGACAACATTGTCTATTTCGCGCGGACGCTGCGCAAGGCCGGCATGCGTGTCGGACCGGCCTCGGTCAAGGACGCTATCGAGGCGGTGCTCGCCGCCGGCATCGGCTCGCGCGACGATTTCTACTGGACGCTGCATGCGGTGCTGGTCTCGCGGCACGAGGATCATCCCGTCTTCGACGAAGCCTTCCGCCTGTTCTGGAAGTCGCGCGAGCTGATCGAGAAACTGCTGGCGATGTTTTCGCCGGTTGCGCCCGACGATCGCGAAAAGCAGAAGCCGCGGGCGGCCGAGAACCGCATCAGCCAGGCGATGTTCGAAGGGCACCACAAGAACCAGCCGGTACGGGAAGTGCCCGAGATCGAGGTCGATGCGCGGTTCACCTTCTCCGGCAACGAGGTGCTGCGCGGCAGGGATTTCGCGCAGATGGATGCAGCCGAGATGGCCGAGGCCAAGAAGGCGATCGCGGCCTTGCGGTTGCCCTTCGATCTGGTGCATACGCGCCGCTTCAAGCCGGATGCGCAAGGGCGGCGCATCGATCCGCGCGCCATGATGCGGTCCGCCGCGCGCACCGGCGGCGCGCTGATCCTGCCGAAATTCCGCTCTGCCCGCGAAGTGCATCCGCCACTGGTCGTGCTTGCCGACATTTCCGGCTCGATGAGCCAGTATACGCGCATCTTCCTCCACTTCCTGCACGCGCTGACGGAAAAGCGCCGGCGCGTGCATGCCTTCGTCTTCGGCACGCGACTTACGAACCTGACCCGCCAGATGCGCCACCGCGATCCCGATGAGGCGCTGGCCGAATGCTCGACAGCCGTGAAGGACTGGTCCGGCGGCACCCGCATCGGCGATGCGCTCGCCGAATTCAACCGGCTGTGGTCGCGCCGCGTGCTCGGGCAGGGCGCCGTGGTGCTGCTGATCACCGACGGGCTGGAGCGCGACGACGTCACCGGCCTGTCGGAGGAGATGGAGCGGCTGCATAAATCCTGCCGGCGGCTGATCTGGCTCAATCCGCTTTTGCGCTTCGACGGGTTCGAGGCGCGCGCCCGCGGCGTGAAGGCGATGCTGCCGCATGTCGACGAGTTCCGCGCCGTGCATAATCTCGATGCGCTGGCCGATCTTTGCGCTTCGCTCGACCGGCGGCCGGCGGCTGCGGTCGACCCGCGCCACTGGCTGCAAGCTGGCGGGAGACGCGCCGCGTAGCCATATGTTTCGCAGCCGTATATTTCTCGGGGGTGTTCCTCGGGGAAAACAGACTTTGTGAGAAGCGACGATGGACGAGAGCATTTATCTCGATGAAGCCCGCGATCCTCTGATCATCGCGGAAGGCTGGATGAAGGACGGCAAGGATGTCGCCATCGCAACCGTGGTCGAGACCTGGGGTTCGGCGCCGCGGCCGGCCGGCAGCCATCTGGTCATCGACGCCGAAGGGAATTTCCACGGCTCGGTCTCCGGCGGCTGTGTCGAGGGCGCGGTGGTGACAGAGGCGATCGATGTTATCGGCTCAGGCAAGGCCAGGATGCTGGAATTCGGCGTCGCCGACGAAACCGCCTGGCAGGTGGGGCTATCCTGCGGCGGCCGCATCAAGGTCTATGTCGAGCGATTAGGTTGACTACGGATGGATCCGTACGTTCTCAAAACATTGAATGAGCACCGCCGCGCCCGGCGCGCGGCGGTGCTGGTCACCGATCTCGGCGACGGCCGAGACCGCATCGTGCGTGAGGGCGACCATGTTGCGGGCGTTCTCGGCGAAGCGATCGCCAGCGCGTTCCGCACCGGTAACTCTGGATCGGTGGAGGCGGAGGGGCGGACCTTCTTCCTCAACGCGCATCTGCCGCGCCCGCGCCTGGTGGTAATCGGCGCGGTCCACATCAGCCAGGCGCTGGCGCCTATGGCGAGGATCGCCGGTTATCCGGTCGAGATCATCGACCCGCGCACTGCCTTCGCCACGCCGGAACGCTTTCCGGATGTGGCGCTGCATGCCGAATGGCCGGAAGATGTGTTGGAGCGCGAGCCGCTCGACAGTTATACGGCACTTGCCGCCGTCACTCACGATCCGAAGATCGACGATTTCGCGCTGAAGGCAGCGCTCGATGCCAGGTGCTTCTATATCGGGGCGCTCGGCAGCAGGAAGACCCATGCCAAGCGGGTCGAGCGCCTGCTGGCACTGGGCGTGAGCGCCGACCAGATTGCCCGCATCCACGCGCCGATCGGGCTGGACATTGGCGCCGCCAGCCCGGCCGAGATCGCCGTCGCGGTGCTGGCACAGACCATCCATGCCTTTCGTTCTCGTGGCTTGGAAAGCAAGGGCGCTGTGGCGTGAAGTTCGGTCCGGTTCCGATCGAGCAGGCTGAAGGGGCGGTGCTGGCGCATGCAACGGCGGCCGGCGAGCGGCGGTTCCGCAAGGCGCATCGGCTGAGCTGCGACGACGTCGCGGCGCTGAAGGCTGCTGGTATCAGCCAAGTCGTCGTGGCCGTCCTGGCTCCCGACGACCTCGGCGAGGATGCCGCGGCCGAAAAGATCGCGTTGAGCATGATCCATCGCAACGTCGAGACGAAGCCCGCCGCGACCGGACGCGTAAACCTGCACGCCGAAACCGCGGGCGTCTTCACCGTCGACGCAAAAATGGTCAACGCCATCAACGCCGTCGATCCGGCCATCACCATCGCCACGCTGGCGCAGCACGCGCCGGTCGAGAAGGGCCAGATGGTGGCGACGGTCAAGATCATCCCGTTTGCCGTCGCAGCAAGCCTGGTCGATGCAGTGACCAAAATCTGCGCCGGCGGTGAGATCTTTGCCGTCAATGCCTATCGTCCGGTAAATGTCGGCGTCATCCAGACGACGCTGCCCGGCGTGAAGCAGAGCGTGCTTGACAAGACGTTGCGCGTCACTGAGGCGCGGCTGGCGCGCTCCGGCGGCCGGCTGACCGCGGAGCGGCGCACGCCGCATGACGTCGCACCGGTCGCGGAGGCCGCGGCCGCGCTGGCGCGCGGTAACGATATGGTGGTGATCTTCGGCGCCTCGGCGTTGGCCGACTTCGGCGATGTCATCCCCGCGGCGATCGAGAAGGCGGGCGGCAAAGTCATCCGCGCCGGCATGCCGGTCGATCCCGGCAATCTCCTGGTGCTTGGAACGCTCCACGGCAAGCGCGTGATCGGCGCGCCCGGCTGTGCCCGCAGCCCGAAGGAGAATGGTTTCGACTGGGTGCTGGACCGGCTGATCGCCGGGCTCGACGTGACGGCAGGCGACATTGCCCGCATGGGCGTCGGGGGCCTCCTGATGGAAATCCCGTCCAGGCCGCAGCCACGCGAGCCGCTGCCGGAACCGCAGTCGGCAAGATCGGAACCTCGGGTCGACGTCGTGCTTCTCGCCGCCGGCCGCTCCAGCCGGATGGGTGGACCGAACAAGCTCCTGGCGTTGTTCGACGGTGAACCACTGGTGCGCCGAACCGCCGAGCGGGCGCTCGGGTCGAAAGCCGCCAGCACCATCGTCGTCACCGGACATCAGCGCGAGCGCGTCCGCTCCGCGCTCTCCGGCCTCGATGTGAGGCTTGCCGACAATCCGGACTTCGCCGACGGGTTGGCCTCGTCTCTGAAGGCGGGTATCGCGCGGGTCGCGCCCGACGCGGCCGGCGCCATGATTGTGCTCGGTGACATGCCGGGCGTTTCCTCGAAGGATCTCGACAGCCTGATCGATGCGTTCCGAAGGTCGGGCGGCCGCGCCGTGGTGCGTGCCGCGCATCTCGGAAAACGCGGCAACCCGGTGCTGCTGCCGCGTTCCTTGTTTGCCGCTGTCGCGCATCTCGAGGGCGATACCGGTGCGCGGCATCTGGTCGAGGCCGAGGGGCTCGACGTCATCGATGTCGAGATCGGACAGGGCGCCTCGATCGACGTCGACACGCGCGAGGCGCTGGAAGGGGCGGGCGGCGTGCTGCAGGATTGACAAACCGAAGTCGAATTTCGCATGGCTTCGGAATGTCTTTGCGCTTCCGATTTTTCCTCGCCCTGCTCACAGCAACAGCGATCTCGCTATCAGCCGCCAAGGGGCAGACGCTATCGCTGAAACCCTTCAAGGATGATCTCTTCGCCTATCCCGCGGCACTGTCGACCGGCGACAATGGCGCCTACACGGTCCTCGACTATCGCGAGATGCGCGATATCAACCAGCGCGACGAGGTGCCGGAAAAGCGCGTGCATGCGCAGTATACCGATCCCGGCGTGCGCAGGGTGCAGCAGGATCTGATGCTGAAGACCGATGCCGGCGATGTCAGGCATGTCGCTGTCGGCAAGACGGAAGGTGCCGCCATCATCGTGATCTACCTGCACGGGCAGGGCGGCAGCCGCAAGCAGGGCGTCGACGACTTCACCTTCGGCGGCAATTTCAACCGCCTCAAGAATCTGATGGCCGAAAATGACGGCCTCTATCTTTCGCCGGACTTTCCCGACTTCGGCGACAAAGGCGCCGCGCAAGTGGCGGCGCTGATCGTCCATTATGCCGAGAAATCGCCCGGCGCCAAAATCTTCGTTGCCTGCGGCTCGATGGGCGGCATCCTCTGCTGGAAACTGGCCGACCGCAAGGACACGGGCGGCCGCATCGATGGACTGCTGCTGCTCGGCTCGCTCTGGGACGAAAGCTTTTTGACCAGCCCGGCCTTCAAGCGCCGCGTGCCGGTGTTTTTCGGCCAGGGCAGCCATGACGTGGTGTTTGCCGTGGCGAAGCAGGAGGCATTCTTCCGCTCGATCCTCGCCAAATCGAAAGCCTATCCGACCCGCTTCGCGCGTTTCGAGACCGGCACGCACGGCACGCCGATCCGCATGGTCGACTGGCGCGGGACGCTCAACTGGATGCTCAGCAAAGCGCCGTGATCAAGGCGGCGTGTTGTAGTCCAGGACGGTTTCGGGGTTGATCTCGCCGTCATAGGATGCGTCGACGTCGTATTGCACCAGCGAGAAGTTGCCGTTGCGGAACAGATAGGTGCCGGTCGACGAGGCGTCGCCGACGCCACGCCATTTGTTCATCGAGGTGATCGTCTTGGTCTTGTCGTCATAGTCGGAATTGACCAACTGGTCGTCGGTCTGGAAGCCGATGATGTGAATGCCCTCGACCTTGCCTTCGCTGTTGTTGTTCTCGTAGCCGATGTCGAGCTCCGGCGAGGCGAACTGCAATTGGCGGACACCTGAAACATCGTCATAGATGTAATAGACCGCGCTTTCATTGTAGGCGGCCATCGAGCAGAAGAATCGGAAAAGCCGCGTCTCGCGCTCCGGCTCGTCGGCTGCGGCCTCCTTGTCCTTGTAGTGAATAGAGTAGGCGTCCGGCTCGCCGACCGGTTTGCCTTCCGGATTCTCCTTGTCGCACTGTTCGCCATAGGTGGCGAGGAAGGCCTTCCTGGCCTGTTCCAGCGCTTCGTCCTTCTTCGGCGGCGGTGGGCCGTCGCCGCAGCTGGCCGGCAGGGCGTCCTCGAAATCCGAGGTGGACGGTTTCAGCGCGCCCTTGTCGATGAAGATCGGCTGGAACGGCGGTTCCTGGATCTGCGCGTTGACCTGCCGCAGCGTGTAACAGCCGGCAAAGACCTTGGCCTCGCCCTTCTTGTCGGTCGCCTGGATGGCGACCGGAACGCTGTAATAGATGCTGCCGGCAGCACCCTCGTCGGATACGCCGCCGGTTTTCACATCCACTGTGTCGGTGCCGTCATAGCCTTTGACGAATGTGGCAAAATCCTTTGCCGGCTTTGTATCTCCGTAGTAACCCCAGGCGCGTGCGAATTCATGCCGGTTGATGGCGCTGTAGAGCGAGCGGACGACCGCCTCGGCGCTGGATCGGTCGTCGATATAGGGCGCTTCGGCCGCAAGCGCCGGTTGGCCGATACCGGCAAGGGAGAACAAGGCAGTCGCTGCGAGAAGGGCGCGTCTCATCGGGAATCTCCGCTCGATAACGAAAATACTACCACGGCGATTGCGGCGTCGCGGTGACGCGGGGGCAGGACTGCTTGAAGAATCGAAGGCAGAGGCGCTAGCTCACGGCTCGCGGCGCTTAGGCCGCCTGGGGAGATTACTCACGTGACCATATCCATGTACGACATTTCCGTGGCCGTCTTTTCAGCCCGGCTGAAGGCGCTGGCCAGCGTGCTGTCGCTGGCCGAACAGAACGCGGCCGACCGCAAGATCGACCCGCAGGTGTTCCTGACCGCCAGGCTCGCGCCCGACATGTTCGCCTTAACCCGGCAGGTGCAGATCGCCACCGACCATGCCAAGGGCGCGCCGTCGCGGCTCGCCGGCCGCGAGGTGCCCAAATATGAGGACAATGAGTCAAGCTTCGAAGAGCTTCACGCCCGAATCGCCAAGACGCTCGATCATCTGGCGACGTTCTCGGCCGCCGATCTGAACGGGTCGGAGGCGCGGACGATTGAACTCAGGCTTGCCGGGCGCGAAGTGTCGATGGGCGGGCTGCAATATCTGCTCAACGCCGCCATGCCGAACTTCTACTTCCACATCACCACGGCCTACGACATCCTGCGGCACAATGGCGTTCCGTTGGGTAAGTCGATTTTCCTGGGACGCTGAAGACCAAGAGGTTTCCCCGCGCCGCGGAGAAACCTCTTTTCATCGTTGAATCAGCGTATCGACATTTCCCGGGCGATGCGCGGAAAATCCGCCGGCTTGATGCCGATATCGGCGCGGTCGGCGTTGCTCATCGCATTCAAAAGCGCGAGCGCCGAGCGATAACGCTGCTGTTCCTGCGGGCGTGGCCGCGCAAACATTTCAGTGAAGAACCCCATATCCCAGGCCCCTAATTTGTCCTCCACACGCCCAGAATATAAGTGATTTGTTACAATTGTGCAGTGCAGCAATCGCATAGCTGCCATGTGTCTCGCGAATTTTTTTCCGCCATAATCGATTTTTTCTGAAACTTTTGCGGAAGCGCGACCGTACGCCCCATGCTGGCATATGGCCGGCTTTTTCCTCGCCACTCCTGGCGACCTTGCCGGGTTGCACGAAAATGCAGCCCGGCTTTTTGTTTCCGGCCGACGTTTGGAGCTGAATGCCCGCAATTGTTAACGTCGCCGGCATTCATTTTTAACGAGAGCGATCTATGGTCGACGGCGACAATGAATGCTGTCGCGACAGAGGGAGGCTGAGATCGGCACCGGGAACAAGCTCGATTTCGCTTCGTTGCTCGACGACCTGATCATCGCCTCGGAGAAGGGCGAGGACGGGGGCGCTCGGCCCTCTATTCCGTTCGACTATCTTTCGGTGGCAGACGAGCTTCACTCCGGCCGCATCAAGGTTGCCGGCGAGAGCGTTGCCGCCGAATACCGTGAGGCGGGCGCCGACCTTGCCGCTGAGTTCGCCGCGCTTCTCGACCAGGCCAAGCTCGCGCTCGCCGGCGAGGAGCATCGGCCGGAGGAAAAGCTGCCGCCGATCGATCCCGAATCGATTGCCGGCGAGCTCGGCCTCGACCACCCCGGCAAGAATGCCGATTTCGGCCGCATGCGGCGCAACTTCGCCTTCGCCAACCATCCGGACCGTGTCGCGCCGCATCTGCGCCAACGCGCGATGATCCGAATGCAAGTGGCCAACATGCTGATCGACGAGGCCAAGCGGCGGGCCCTGGCCGGCGCCCGACGCTAAGGTCTGCTGATATTTCAGCTGAGGCCGGCCTGCAGATGGCGGCTTCCTGCGCTTCCGGCCTTCGCCGGCCGAAGCATCCATGACATGGACATGGGAGTGGCGTGGCAGTTAAGGCTACAGCCGGCGTAGGCCGGTGCTCACGTACTTAAAGTACGCTCCGCTCCGGTTCTCGGAACCCATCATTTTCGGCTCGGCCTGAGCTGTATCTCAACAGACCTTGATGGCCGAGAAATTCGCGAGAAGTCGGCGGCGACAGGGCTTGGAGAACCTCCGGCCTATGCTTTATGCTTGAATTTCCTCCCCGCGCAGCCCGCGCAAAACCTCCCGCCGGAGACATTCCATGCAAAAACGCCGCCTTGGTCGGACCGATCTCCTTGTTTCGCAAATCTGCCTGGGCTCGATGACCTGGGGTCAGCAGAACACCGAGGCCGAGGGCCATGCCCAGATGGACCTGGCGTTCTCGCGCGGCGTCAATTTCATCGACACCGCCGAGCTTTACCCGATTCCGCCCAAGGCCGAGACGCAAGGGTGGACAGAGAGGATCATCGGCAGTTGGATGAAGGCGAAGGGCAACCGCGACAAGGTCATCATCGCCTCGAAAGTGGTCGGTCGTACGGCCAACACCTGGTTTCGCGGCGACCGGCCGTCGAAGCTCGTGCGCGCCGACATCTTCGATGCGATCGAGAAGTCGCTGGCGAAGCTCGGCACGGACTACATCGATCTCTACCAGATCCATTGGCCGGATCGGGACATTCCGTGGGGCTCGAACCCGACACGCGTCGGTGCGGTGGCACGGCGGGTTGACGCTGCCGGCGCGCCGGCGGGCGAGACGCCGATTGCCGAGACGCTGGCCGTCTTCGAGGAACTGGTGAAGGCGGGAAAAATCCGCCATTTCGGCCTGTCGAACGAGAGCTCGTGGGGCGTCATGCGTTTCCTCGCCGAATCCGACAAGGGCATCGGCCCGCGCGTCGCCTCGCTGCAGAACGCCTACAACCTCGTCAACCGCACCTTCGAGGTGAATCTCGCCGAGGTTTGCCAGCGCGAACAGGTATCGCTGCTTGCCTATTCGCCGCTGGCTCAGGGCTACCTCACCGGCAAATACGATCACGGCGCACGGCCGCAAGGCTCGCGCTCGCAGCTCTTCAATCGCGGCCAGCGCTACGAGACGCCGAATGCCGCGGAAGTGCTGCTCGAATACAATGAGCTGGCGCGCTCCTTCGGCATGGAGCCGGCGCTTTTTGCCAACGCTTATGTGTCGAGCCGGCCGTTCGTGACCGCAAACATCGTCGGCGCCACCAGCGTCGCGCAGCTCGATATGGCGCTGTCGTCAGTCGATGTCACCTGGGCGGAAGAGATGCAGAAGGCCGTCGACGCCATCCACCAGCGCGCCGGCAACCCGTGTCCGTGACCGGCAAATCATAGACCAACGACAAAGGGATGGAGACGATGGCGAACTTTCCGATCGAGGCTGTCCGCGGCAAGTTCCCGGCGCTTTCGCTGACGGACAAAGGCCGCCGCCGCATCTACCTCGACAATCCGGCCGGCACGCAGGTGCCGCAAGCGGTGGCCGATGCGGTGTCGCGCTGCCTGCTCGCGACCAATGCCAATCTTGGCGGCTTCTTCGAAACGACGGTCGCGGCGCAGCAGGTGGTCGACGATGCGCATGCCGCGATGGCCGATTTTCTCGGCGCCGCAAGCGTCGAGGAAATTGTCATCGGCGCCAATATGACGACGCTGACCTACCACATGTCGCGCACGCTCGGCCGGACGATGAAGGCCGGCGACGAGATCATTGTCACCCGCATGGATCACGAGGGCAATGTCTCGCCCTGGCTGCAGCTTGCCGAGGACCTCGGTCTCGTCGTCCGCTTCCTGCCGTTCGACGAGCGGAGCTGGCAGGTCGAGGAAGCGGCCCTGCAGGCGCTGCTTTCGGAAAGGACGCGGCTCGTGGCGCTGAACTATGCCTCGAACCTGACCGGCTCGATCAACCGGGTGAAGGCGCTGACGGCGATCGCCAAGCGGGCCGGCGCATTGGTCTATGTCGATGCCGTGCAATTCGCGCCGCACGGGCTGATCGACGTGCAGGACCTGGGCTGCGATTTCCTGGTCTGCTCGGCCTACAAGTTCTTCGGGCCGCATATGGGCATATTGTGGGGCCGCCGCGGGGTCATTGACGAGCTAAAACCTTACAAATGCCGCTGCTCGTCCACCAGCTTGCCGGAACGGTTCGAGCTCGGCACGCCGCAGATCGAGCTAATGGCCGGGTTGACCGCTGCCGTCGATTATTTCGCCGGTCTCGGCGCCGCGGCCGGCGAGGGCGGTTCGCGACGGCAGCAGGTCGCAAGAGCCTTCGAAGTGTCGATCGCGTACGAAAACGCGCTGGCCCGGCAGTTGATCGAAGGCCTGTCGGACATCAAGGGCCTGACCATTCGCGGCATCACCGATCCGGAGCGCCTCGGCGAGCGCGTGCCGACAGTGTCTTTCACGGTCGAGGGTATCGCGCCGGAGACGATCGTGCGGCAGATGAATGCCGAAAACATCTTTCTGTGGTCCGGCCACAATTACGCGTGGGAGATCGTCCGCCAGCTCGGCATCCCGCCGGAGCAGGGCGTGGTGCGCATCGGCATTGCGCACTACAACACGAGGGCCGAGATCGACGAGACGCTGGACAGCGTGCATCGCGTTATCGCGATGCTGAGGCAGCAGCGTTCCTAGCCCTTCTTGCCACCGAAGCCGGTCAGGAAAGCGGTAAGATTGTCGCCGAGCGCATCGCAGAGATAGCCGCCTTCCTGGACGATGACCGTCGGCAGGCCGAGCCCGGCGATCGCCTCGCCGATGCGGGCGAAGCCGGGTGTCGTCACCGAAAGGCCGCCGAACGGGTCGCCTTCGAAGGCGTCGAGCCCGAGCGCCACGACCAATGCCTCGGGCGCGAAGGCGCGGATGCGCTGGAAGGCCACCGCCAGCGCTTCGAGGAACGCAGCATCCCCGGACTTTCGCGGCAGCGGCAGGTTAAGATTGTAGCCGAGGCCGCAGCCTTCGCCGCGCTCATCGGCATGGCCCCAGAAGAAGGGGTAGAAGCGCACCGGATCGGCATGCAGCGAGACGGTGAGCACGTCCGGCCGGGCGTAGAAGATGCCTTGCGTGCCGTTGCCGTGATGCAGGTCGACATCGAGGATGGCGACGCGGGCAGCGTTCCTGCGCAGCACCTGCGCGGCGACCGCCGAATTGTTGATGAAGCAGAAGCCGCCGGCGACGTCGGCGAAGGCATGGTGGCCCGGCGGGCGGCAGAGTGCATAGGCCGAAGGCGCACCGGCCATCACTGCTTCGGCAGCCTCGACCGCGC
Organism: Mesorhizobium silamurunense; assembly: GCF_014843905.1. NCBI lineage: Bacteria > Pseudomonadati > Pseudomonadota > Alphaproteobacteria > Hyphomicrobiales > Phyllobacteriaceae > Mesorhizobium > Mesorhizobium silamurunense. The sequence continues at coordinate 121,548 of NZ_LPVS01000082.1, forward strand.
TCCAGGCGCTCCACAGCGCGCTGTTCCAGGTCTCGGCCGAAATCGGGCAGGCGGTATCGGCCATGTGATAGCCGGCTTGGCCGCCCGCCGACGCCGGATAGGAGCCGTTGCGGGCAATCGGATGGATGTTCGGGATGACCTCCGGCGAGGCGCCTTCGATGCGCTGCCAGCGCGCGAAGATGTGCTCGAGGAAGTCGAGATATTCGGGTGTGTGCACCGCCGCGATTGGGCCGAGGCCATAGTCCTTCGGCCGTTCAACCGTCAAACCTGCCGATCTTGCTCCGGCTAACAGTCTCTCGACGCGTTCCGGCTTTTCCGGGTTGGGCTGGGGGGCGCCGCTGGAGAGGAAAGCCTTTGGGTCGTGGCGCTTCTGTTCCTCGGCATAGAAGGCTTTCATCGTTCTTCCTCCGGCGCGTCGGCAAAGGCGAAGAAGGCGTCGCCGACGACCTTCTGCACCTGCTCGTAGCTCGACCAGCCGATACCCAGTCTCTCATAGAAGGCCTTGGCGGTCTCGTTGTCGGTATCGACGGAAAGCCTCAAATAGACGCCGCCTGCCGCGCGGCACTCCCTGGCCACGCGCCGCAGCAGTTTTTCACCGATGCGGCGGCCGCGAAAGCGGTCCTCGACATAGAGGTCCTGTACGTAGACGCCGGGCCTGCCCATCCAAGTCGAGAAGATCGGGAAATGCAGGCAGAGCCCGGCGAACTCGCCGCCGACCTCGGCAATCAAGGTCGAGAAGGCCGGATTTTCACCGAAGCCGTAGCGGCGCAGGTCATCGGGCGTCGATGTGATTTCCTGGTGCGCACTGATGTGGGTGCCGAGGCGCAGGAGGGTGGCGTGTATGGTTTCGACGTCGTCGATGGTGCCGGGGCGGAGAATAACTGCACTCACGACAGGCATGGCGCCCAGGCACCCCCCTCTGGCCTGCCGGCTATCTCCCCCGCAAGGGGGGAGATCAGCTGTGTTTTTCGCTTTCGCCAATTTTCAACGTTGCAGAATTGGCGCCATGGCCAAAACTGCCAATCTCCCCCCTTGCGGGGGAGATAGCCGGCAGGCCAGAGGGGGGTGCGAAGGATCGCAAACATCTCAGGACGTCTCAAAACACCATGGCCTCAGCCTTCTACCGGCAGGTCGAGTTCCGCGGCCAGCGCTTCCAGCGAGTCGCCGATGATGGCGACCATCTCGCCGATCTGCTCGCGCGTGATGATCATCGGCGGCGCCACCATGAAATTGTCGCCGTCGACGCCGCCTTTGACCTTGCGGCCATAGATGATCAGGCCGCGCGCATAGGCAAGGTCGAGCAGGCGCTGGGTCGCCTTGCGGGCCGGGTCGATCGGCTTCAACGTTTCCGGGTCGGCGACCATTTCGGCGCCGAGCAGCAGGCCCTTGCCTCGCACGTCGGCGATGAAGGGAAAGCGCTTTTGCAACGCCTTCAACTCGCCGATCAGCACATCGCCCATGGCGGCGGCGTTGGCGATGAGGTCAAGCCGGTCCATCTCGCTAAGCACAGCAAGGCCGGCGGCGCAGGCAAGCGGATTGCCGGCATAGGTGTGGCCGTGCTGAAAACCTCCGGAGGCGAGCAGCGGCTCGACCAGCCGCATTGGTGCCGCCAGCGCGCCGAGCGGCGCATAGCCCGAGCCCAGCCCTTTCGACAGTGCGACAATATCCGGGCTGCAGTTCCAATGGTCGCCGCCGAGGAACTTGCCGGTGCGGCCGGCGCCGCTCATCACCTCGTCATGGATGAGCAGAATCCCGTAGCGGTCGCAAATCTCGCGAATGCGCGGATAGTAGCTGTCGGGCGCGACAAGCGCTGCCGTCGCGGCGCCCCCAATCGGCTCCATGATGAAGGCGAGAACGCTCTCCGGTCCTTCGGCCTGGATCTTTTCCTCGAGCATGTCGGCATAACGGATGCCGCGCTGCTCCATCGACAGGTTGTCGCGGTCGCGCCAGGCGGTCGGCGCCGGCACCGTCGGCATCACCCGCATCAGCGGCGTGAAGGTCTCGGCGAGCGCATCGTCGCCGGTTACGGCAAGCGAGCCGAGCGTGCCGCCATGATAGGAGGGGAAGCGGGTGATCACCTTCCAGCGTTTCGGCTGGCCGGTGGCGACCGCCCATTGCCGGGCGAGCTTGATGCAGGACTCCGTCGCTTCCGAACCGCCCGAGACGAAGAAGATGCGGTCCATGCCGGCGGGCAGTTTGTTCGCGAGTTCCTGAGCCAGTTCCTCGGCCGGTTCGTTCTCGAAATGCAGCCGGTAGGCAAAGGTGGTCTTGTCCATCTGCCGCTTCATGGCGTCGAGCACGTTGCGGTTGGAATGGCCAATATTGGCGACCATCGGTCCGCTCGATCCGTCGATGAAGCGGCGGCCGTCCTTGGTCCAGAAATAGATGCCCTCGGCGCGATCGACGAGCGGCCGACGCAGGCTGGAAAGGTAGAACAGGTGCGACGGCGGCCGCTCTTCAGTCTGAGATGAGGGCTGCGCTTCCAGTTTCGGCATGTCAGGACTTTCCAAGATAGCGGTCGAGAACATTTTTGGTCACGCGCTCGACCATCGCGTCCTGCCTTAGCAGGCCGGCGACCCATTCGCAGCTTCCGGCATGGAAGACCTCGCCCTTGCCGCGCGGGAAATTGACGATCATGCCGTTGCCGCGCTTGACCTTGTCGAGGTTGGCGTCGCTCGCCTCGCCGTACAGCGTCTCGGCGGTGAAGCGACCGTCCTCGTCGGTGAGGAACTGGTCCTCGATCGGGATGTCGGCGCTTTCCTCGACCTGGCTTGCCATACCGACGGCCAGCACCTGCAAGCCGTCCGGCGCGCCGCTGGTTGCTGTCGGGTAGGGCAGGCCGCCGCGGATCTCGAAGTCGAGCCCGTCGACCTCATAGCCATAGACATGGCTATCGGCGCCGAGCAGGTCGCCATAATAGATGCCGGTGCCGGCGAAGGCCCAGTGCTCGGGCCTGTAGACCGGGAAACCGCGCACGCCGCGCGGCGCGCAGCCGCCCCAGCCGGCATAGACGCCACGCGTCGCGTTGAGGCCGAAGGTGGCGCTGCCCGGACGGCCGATTTCGGGCGCTTCCCAGGAATTGGTGGCGCGAGTGACGTCGCCGCCGCGATAGGCCGGGTCCTCGGCGCGGGCGCGGTATTTGTAGCAGACCTGGCGGCGTCCTTCGTTCTCGAGCCTTGTCTGCCACATGAAATTGCCGGCGAAACGCGCCGCATGGCCGCCGCGGGTCACATAGGCGTCGACCGCGTCGCGCATCTCCCAGGTCCAGTATTCGTCATGGCCGACGAAGACGACGCAGTCGTAGCCGTCGAGGATCTCGGGCGAGAAATGCAGATCGTGCTGGCTGGCGAGATCGACAGCATAACCGGCGCGTTCGGCGAAGCGGAAGAAATGGCTGTCGTAGCTTGCCCATCCGGAAGAGGCGTATTTCTTCGAATGGCCGGTGGCAAAGGCCCATTCCATATGCGGGTAGCGCGGTACGGTCTTTGGCGGCACCGCGACTTCCAGCGGCACGCGCGGCGCGTCCCTTGGCAGTACGACGAAGCCACGGCACCACGGGCGCTGCGTCGAGACCATCGTGGCGTACTGGTCGCGGTTGGGACCGGTGATGCCCTGATAATGGTTGGAGCCGCCCCAGGTGCTATAGGCGAGCCAGGTGCCGGTGGCGGCGACCTGCAGCAGGCGGCCAGGCTTGCGGCCGGGCAGGGGCGCGACGATGAACAGGTGGTGGCTCTCAATCGGCCTGCCGCCTCGGCCATCAGCGGTAACCGTGACGCGGTAGGCGCCTGACGGCCAGTCGTCGCCGATGCGGAAGTCGAACGAGGCCGCCCAGCCGCAGCCTTCGACCGAGCATTGGTCGGGTGTATCCTGCCAGCGCGCCGACAAGCCGGTCTTCTCGAAGACTTTGGTTTCGACCGCTCCGTCACGGACAATGGCAATGCTGAATTGCGGCGCCGTGGTGCTCACATGCAGCGTCAGAGTCTCGCCCGGCCGATAGGAAAAGCGGTCGCTGTAGCACCAGATCTCGCCGCGCTCGCCATCCATTCCCGGCCATTCGTAATAGTGGCCGCGCACCGCCTCGCGGCGCTGCTCGGGCGTCAGTCCGAAATCGGGAAATTCGGTGGGCAACTGCGTCAATGAACACCTGAAACCAAGAGGCCGCCATTGAGACCATTGGCCGGCCAAGCGTCAATTGGAAACGATCGGGCCAGCAAGCGCTTGGCCATATCCGGCAAACGGACTATGTCATGCCGAGGCGATGTTTCAGGACCGGGAGCCAAGATGCTGCGCGTGCAAAGGGTCAAGGTCGACGACATCTATGTGCCGACGGCGCGGCGCAAGACGCTGCATCCGGAGACCGTGCGCCATCTCGCCGAGGACATCCTTGAGAACGGCATGAAGACGCCAATCCAGGTGCGGCACGACGGTAAGCGCCATGTCCTGGTCGAAGGGCTGCATCGGCTCGAGGCCGCCAAATGGCTCGGCGAGACCGAGATCGACGCCTATCTGGTGCAGGCGCGGCGGCACTGACTCCAGCCTACTTTTATTGCCGTGTCGGCGCCTGCATCACGGCAAGCGATCGCATCCCATCAAAGCTTTTTGATTGACGATAGGATGCCGGCCGCTACCGTGCCGGCATTTTCACAAACCGAGTGCTTGCGATGACTAAATACCAGGGCGGATGCCTGTGCGGCGCGGTGCGTTATCGCGCCGAGGCCGAGCCGATCAACGAACGCGTCTGCCATTGCCGGATCTGCCAGAAGGCGATCGGCGCTGCCTTCAACGCGCGGCTCCTGTTCCGCGTTGACGACGTGACCGTCGAGGGGCCTGTCGCGACGATCAATTCATCGCCGGACCTCAAGCGCGGCTTCTGCCCGGCCTGCGGCACGACGATGTTTTCGCGCCGTGACTCCAGGAACATTCTCGGCATCACCTCCGGCTCGCTCGACGATCCGTCCGTGTTCAAGCCCGACATGCATTTCTGGACCGCTTCCATGCAGCCGTGGGTGCATCTCGATGACGGTCTGCCGCAATATGAAGGCGCGCCTCCGGCCTGACTCATTTCGGGCCAAGCCTGCACAAAAATTTCATCTTCGATTCACGAGATAGCCGGCAAAGCGTCATTGGCGGGCCATCATTGGCTGCCTATCTAAGCGCCATGCGGGAAGGCATCGAGGAGGCGACGGATGAGCGAGAGCATCAACACCCTGGACGAGCTTTTGAACGACCCGATGATCCAACTCGTGATGGAGCGCGACCGCGTGCGCCCGGCCGAGCTTCGCCTGCTGCTGGAAAAGGCTCGCCACAGGGCTGCCGACGATTCCCGCATCGATCAGCCGATGCTGCCGCCAGCGCATGTGGTGGCCAGAAGCTGCCTGAAACAATGGCTATACCGCTAGAGCCGTGCTCTCATTCCCATCAGCTCGAATGGGCCGGCAAATAGCTGTAATGGCTGCGGAAATAGGCAATCCTGAAACCGATCCGCGCGTAGTTGCGATAGGCCGGACCGTCGCGTTCGGGGCGCGGCGCCTCGATATCGGCGACGAACAGTTTCGCGCCGGCGGCGATGCCGTCACGGACCAATCTTTCGCCAAGCATGGCGTCGAGATCGAAGCTCGGCGCCATGATGCCCGGCACCGGCGCGTCGATGCCGCTCCAGGCGGTGCCATCTGAGATGAACAGTGAACGCACCGCAGCCAACGCGCCATCGCGTTTCAGCATGTAGTGACGCCAGCCTTTGCGGCCGACCAGCGCCATGAGCCAAGGTGTCGTCGGCAGCCTGTACTTGGCGTCGATGAAGGAAGCCCATTCCGTGGCTGTTTCAGGCGTGACCTCCTCGACCGATACACCGTCGGTCGGGAAGACCGGCTCGGCGGCCAATGGCGTCGCATCGCGAAAGATGCGTTCCCAGCCGCTTTGATGCTGCAGCCCGCGCGCTTCCAGCCAACATCTCAGCCGCGACGGTTCTGTGTGCGGGCTGGTGTAGAACCACGGCCGCAAGATGCCGGCCGCGCGATAGTGCGCCAGCAGCGCGTCGACCTCGACCTCTGTGGCGGGGCTGTCGACGCCGATGTTTTTCACGCAGTTGAAATGGATGAACGGGATCGTCGTGCAGGTGGTCCAGACGAGGTCGCCGTCGCGGGCGATCGACAGGCCATGCCGCGCGGCGAAATCCGCGGGCGCGGCATCATAGAGATCGAGCCAGGCATTGACCTCGGCGCGCTCGATGGCGCGGCTCAGATCGCGAGAGACCTCCTCGATCGCGATTTCGGGAACGTGCGGTTCCGGGGGCACGACTGGCTGCAGTTCCGAGAGGGCGGCGATCGACATGCTGATCCTCCTCCGATTTACCTTACAGCGTAAGATTAGTGGATGATAATATGGAGATGTCTGTTGTCAAGCAGGATTAGCGGCACCTTACAAATCCGTCAGTTGGATTCACGGTATCGTGAGGCTAAGCCTGTCCTCGAGGGGCTTTCCGGAATGACGATTCACTTCGCCCTGAAAAGGACTCTGGGGAAAGGACTGGGATGACCGACGTCTGCACACAGGGACTGGACACCGGCTTTGTCGGCCTGGGTTATGCCAAGGTGGCGTTTCTCGGCATCGTGCAAGGCATCACCGAATTGCTGCCGATCTCTTCGACGGCGCATATGCGCGTCGTGCCCGCCGTGCTCGGCTGGCAGGATCCCGGTTCCGCCTTTTCGGCCGCCATGCAGCTTGCGGCGTTGGCTGCGGTGATAAGCTATTTCTGGAGCGATGTCAGAGAGGTCGCGGTGGGTTCGCTGGCGGCGCTCGCGCGGCGCGATTATGCCAACCGCCATTTTCGCCTGGCGGTCGGCATCGTGCTTGCAACCGTTCCGATCGTCATAGTCGGCCTCGCGCTTTCCGGCGTGCTCAATGCCTGCAATTCGCCATTGCGCGGCATCGCCGTGATCGGCTGGGCCTGCATCGTCATGGCCGTGCTGCTTGCGCTCTCCGAGATCTATGCCAGCCACAGGCTGACGCTCGACAAGGTCTCCGTGCTCGACGCCTTGCTCGTCGGCGTTGCCCAGGTGGGCGCCCTCATTCCCGGCGTGTCGCGCTCGGGATCGACGCTGACGGCAGCGCTGGGTCTTGGCTATGCCCGGCCGGAGGCGGCGCGGCTCTCCTTCCTGCTCGGACTGCCGGCGATCGCGCTTGCTGGGCTCAAGGAGCTTTGGGAACTGCACAAGATCCACCTCGGGGCCTATGGCTGGTCGGTCCTGGCCGTCGGCCTCGTCGTCGCGTCGATCTCGGCCTTCTTCGCCATATGGGGGCTGATGCGGGTGCTCGAGCGCTTTTCCGCCTGGCCCTTCGTCATCTATCGCGGCCTGCTCGGCGTCGTGCTTCTCATCGGCGTCGCCACTGGCTGGCTTACTTAGAGGCTTTCACCGAATCCGCTATACCGGGCACCTGAACCTTCGCTTCGGGTGTGCTGATGGATCTTGCGACGCTGCTGCAATCGGTGCCCTTGCTGGCGACGCTGGTGAAATCGGCGCTGCCGGCCGCTGTCGGCGCGGGCTTAGGCGCCGGCCAATGGCTGGCGGCGCTGCCGCCCTGCCGCGACCACACCTTCGAGAGCGCGACCTATCTCGTCTGCGAGGCCGATCCGAAACACTATTCGATCGAGCTGTTCTGGAAGGATCCCGACGGCAAGCTCTACCAGTCGCTGCACAATCTTCGAAATGCGCAGCAGGCTGCCGGGCGCACCATGCTCTTCGGCATAAATGCCGGCATGTACCATCCCAATCTCGCGCCGGTCGGGCTCTATGTCGAGCGAGGGCAGCAGATCGCGTCGGCGAAGACCGGGACCGGCACCGGCAATTTCTCCATGCAGCCGAACGGCATCTTCTTTCTCGGCGGCGGCAAGGCCGGCGTTCGCGCGACGAAGGATTTTCTGAAGCGTCCCCCAAAAGTGGATTATGCCACCCAGTCGGGACCGATGCTGGTCATCGACGGTAAGCTGCATCCGAAATTCCAGGCAGGCAGCCCTTCGCGAAAAATCCGCGACGGCGTCGGCGTGCGTGCCGACGGCGTCGCCGTTTTCGCGATCTCGAACGACGTCGTGACCTTCCACGAGTTCGCCCGCCTGTTCCGCGACGAGCTCGGCTGTCCCAACGCGCTCTTCCTCGACGGCTCGATCTCCAGCCTCTATGCGCCGGCCATCGGCCGCAACGACGATTTCTGGAATCTCGGGCCGATGATCGGCGTGTTCAGACGAGGCGGGTAGGCAACAGCTATCGATCAGCGGCGGAAAGCTGCATCAGCGGATAGGGCCGCAGTGCCCTTGCCTTTAGTTGGACGCGTCCTGGATCGCGGACAGCAGCCACGGCCCGCCGGCCTCGCGGGTGAAGGTCCACACTTCGGTCGCTTCGACCGGATTGTTCGGATCGCCCTTTTCGACGGCGCCGGTCTGGCGGTTGCGCATGACATCGATCGCCGACCAGCGCATTGCCGCCGTGGCGTAGTCGCGCGAGCCTTCCCGCCATGCCTCCGCGATATCGGCCTCCAGCAGCTCAAGATCGGTCACGTCGTTCTTGAGGCCATGGGTTGCGTTGTCCGCGAGCTCCTCCGAAAGGTAGGAAACCATTTCGGGGGTCGTCAGCCTTCGCAATCCCTGATGGTCCTCATGGCTGAACGCGGCCTGCACTTCGCCGAGGATACGTTCGAACGCGTCCCGATCGGCAGCCGTGATGCCGATTTCGTCGGCGCCGGATGCGCCGGCCGCGCCCAAACCCGTCGTGCGGGATGGGAAGCTGGGTTGGGAGCCTCCCCAGCTTTGCTGGCCGAAAGGAAAGCCGGAACTCCTCATATTGGCCGGCGCGGCATTGTCGCGGCTGAAAAACCGCATCGCCAACATGATGAGGCCGCCGATCAGCAGCAGCTGGAAGATGAAGCTGAAGCCGCCGCCGATACCGCCGAATCCATGGCCGAGCATCATGCCGAACAGGCCGTTGAAGAGCAGCCCTCCGACCAGACCGCCGACCAAGCCTCCACCGAAGCCGTTCCAGAATCCCGGGCGCGCCTGGCCGGGAAACGACTGCGACGGCGGTATCGACTGGGTGGTGTTCGGCGTCATCGAGCGCCTCACAGGTGCCGTATAGGGCGCGGTGTTCGTTGGGGCGGGGGCCTGGAAAGTCCTGCTGCCGCGGCTGCCGAAACTGCCGCCCATGCGCGCCTCGGCGGTGCCGATAGACGCGCTTCCAAGCGCCATGAGCAGGATCAGGAAGATCGACGCAACTTTGATCGTCCGTGATTTTGACATCGGTGACAAATCCTTGGGGTGACAATCCTTGGGGTCGGAGCGTTTCGAACGCATCTAGAGAGCCCCCTATATGGGTACGAATTGGGGCAGGGTTAGACCCTGTCTTTCAAGACGTCGGTTGTAACGGGGGGCCTGCGGCTATCCAACCAGGGCCTTTTGGCTTCCGGCTTCACGGCGGCACGGGCCGATCGCGAATCGCCCGGCCGGACCAAAAGTAAATTTTGATTCAAACTTTATTGGTAATTTCTCATTAGGAAAGGCGCTTCCGGCGGCGTCGTTCCTGCCCTCGGTCTGTTTTGTTTTGCGTACAGGTCAAGATGCGGATTTTTGGCGTCGTCAGTTTCGTGCTCGCAGCGCTTTGCCTTGCCGGCTGCTCGTCCACCTCGGGCGTCGATGCCTTGCAGGTGCCGTCCAGCGAGACGACGAGCTCCGTCGTGCGGCCGAGCGCGCCGGTGGCGAAGGCCGTGGGGGCGGCCGATACCGAGACAACCGTACAGACCGCGTCGATGACGGGCTCGGCGCGCATCAGGCCCCCGGCGCCGCTGCCTGGCGACGAGAATGCGCGTCTTGACGACGAGAACGCACGCCCCGACGACGGGAATTCGCGTCCTTTCGGCCTGGCCGAGGAAGAGACGGCGGCGTTCCCGGCGACCGACCTGCCGGACGCGGTCGAGCCGCCGGTTCAGGAGGCAGCGCTCGTATCGCCGCCGAAGCGGCTGTCGCGCGCAGCACCGGCGATGCTCGCCAGCCCGGTCACCCGCTATGCTTTCCGCGATGCCAAGCCGATCAATTTCGGCCGCTCATCGCCCCGGCATCTTGCGGTGCACGGCGTCGACGTCTCGCGCTGGCAGGGCAACATCAACTGGCAGAAGCTGCGCGCCCAGGGCGCCAACTTCGCCTATATCAAGGCGACCGATGGCGGCGACCATCTCGATCCGATGTTCATGAGGAACTGGCGCGGCGCCGACGCCGCCGGGCTGAAGCGCGGCGCCTATCATTTCTTCTATTGGTGCCGCACCGCCGGCGAGCAGGCCGACTGGTTCATCCGCAACGTGCCGCGGGTCCAAGGCGGGCTGCCGCCGGTGATCGACGTCGAGTGGAACGGCGATTCCTCCTGCCAGCGCCGGCCTTCGCGCGAAAAAGTGCTGGAGAAGATGCAGGTGTTCATGGACAAGCTGGAGCGCTACTACGGCCAGCGGCCCATCATCTACACGTCGCCGGACTTCTATCGCGACAATCTGCGCGGCGCCTTCCAGGACTATCCGTTCTGGCTGCGCGCGGTCGCCGCGCACCCGTCAAAGGTCTATCCGGGCCGCAGGTGGCTGTTCTGGCAGTATTCCGGCTCCGGCCTGTCGCACGGCGTGAGCGGCCGCGTCGACCTCAACGTGTTCCATGGCGACGAGCGGCAATGGCGCGCCTGGCTCGGCGGCGGGCCGATGGTGGCCGACGCGGATTGATCCGCTTACGGATTTCCTCGGCTGCTTGGCCGACCGGGGACGTGATTCCGTGAATGCCGCATAGGCGAGCACGCCCATGAAGATCGCAAAATAGGCCAGAACGACGGCGATGACGATCAAGGTCTCGGTGGGCATGGGTATCTCCTCGCAAGAACAGCCGAGGAGACAACAGGACGCCCTGCAGCGCCTTGACCTGGATCAGGCAATTTGCCGTTTGGCGGTTGAACGACATCCACGGCCTTGGCGGCAATTTTCAGCATTTCGCTAATCATCCGCTCACTTTGTCCCTTAGCGGTGCGGCAACGCCCTTCCGGTAACGTGTTCGTGATCGCGTCTTGGAGGGGTCTATGCGCAATCCAGTTGTGGCAATCGTTTTCGCAGCCGCTCTTGGCTACGGGTTCTTCAACGCGCTCGGCCACATGGCGAGCAACAAGCCGGCCGCCATTCCGGAGGCAGCGCCCGGCGCCTCGCCGACCGCGCCGCGCCCAATGAAGGAAAACGTGGTCGCCTATTACACTGGCGACAAGGCGATGCAGGGCGCCAAGGCCAAGGGCCATTCGACGCTGCCGCGCTTCCATGAGCTGATGGACGCACGTACGCCCGGCACCTACACGGTGAAGTTCCCGCTTACTCAGAACGGCGCCACCGAGCACATCTGGCTGCAGCTTACCGGCTACAGCGACGGCCACTTCGTCGGCCTTCTCGCCGACAAGCCGGTCAACGGCAACCAGTACAAGATGGGCGACCGCATGACGGTGGCCGAGGCGGATGTCGAGGACTGGATGATCCGCAACGGCGGCGACGTCTATGGCGGCTACACGGTGCGCCAGGCGCTGGCCGATATGCCGAAGGAGCAGGCGGCGAAGTACGGGATTGCGTTCAAGGATTGATGCGCATCTTCTACGCAGAGGTGGACGCTCGTCCTCGCGCTTCGTCATCCTCGGGCTTGGCCCGAGGATCCATGTGACCATTGCCGTAGGGCGCAACGGTGCAGAATTCTGAACCGCTGCAACGCCTTGATGTAACGGCGTAGATTCTAGGGTCTGCGCCGCGTCGCTTCGCTCCTTGCTCCGCCCTAGAATGACGACGCGGAAGGCTCGTTGATCATCGCCTCGATGTTGTAGCCATCGGGATCGAGCACGAAGCAGGCGTAGTAATTCTGAGCATAATCCGGGAGCGGACCGGGTGCGCCATTGTCCCCGACGCGTGCCTCGAGCGCTGCCCGATAGAACGCATCGACCTTCGCCTTGCTCTTTACCCGGAAGGCCACATGCAGATGGGTGAGCGGCGGTTTCTCGCCGGTGCGCTGGATCTCGAACAGGCAGCCATTGCCGACATCGAAGGCCCAGAACACGCCTTCCTTGCCGAAAGAGAGGCTGTATCCCAACGGCGCGAACGCCTTTTCGTAGAAGAGCTTGCTCTTCTCGAGGTCGCTCACTTCGATGGTGATGTGGTCGATCATTCGATACCGTCGCAGTATAGGGCAGCATTGCCAACTGATCGTACTGCAATCCCGACGGTTCTATGCCTCTACATATTCCGCCAAGCTGACGGCTTCAGGAATTTCCAAACCGTCGGCGCGCAAACCCTCGATATGGAAACGTATTGCGCCGCGAATTTCGTTTTCCACCTCAGGCACGGTCGCGCCGGTCGCGATGCAGCCCGGCAAGTCCGGCACATAAGCGGAAAAATTGTCTCCGGCTTTTTCGATCACCACCGCGTAACGCATGTCATCGCTCCTTCAGACCGGACTGCTTGAGGATGCTGTTCAGCGTTCCTGGGGCAACCTCTTCAGACGGCTTGCCGGCCACGGTGACGCGGCCGGCTTTGGTCTTGTGCTTATATTGGCGATGGCTGCCCTTGGTTGCAACCAGATACCAGCCGTCGGCCTCCAGTAGGCGAATGACTTCGCGAACCGTCAGCCGAGGCGGCATCCAGATCTCAGCTGCACCCGCTCGTCGAACCGCAGGTGTCGCACTTCTCGCAGGTGCCGTTCCGCACCATGGTGAAGTTGTGGCACTCGGAGCATTCGTTGCCGGTGTAGCCCTGCAGCAGCGACTGCTGGCGCCTGGTCGCGGCGAGCTTCTTCGCCTCGGCCGCTTCGTTCGCAGCGGCGTCGGTGAACAGAGCTTCGGCGCCGCCGGCGGCCTCGGCTTCCTGTTCCACCATCTCCTCGGCCAGTTCCCTGGCGCGGTCCTCATAGTCGCGCTTGTAGGCTAGGGCCTCGTCGCTCGCCGGCTTCAGCGCCAGCACGTTGGAACCGGCGAAGGCGGTCGGTGCTGCGCGGGCAGGGGTGGTCGTCGGTGCCGAGCCGCCAAAACCCTTGGGCTCGGTGCCGACGCCCGACACCAGCTTCACCGGCGAGGCGCCGCGATAGAGGCCTTTCGAGAAGGGTGTCGCCTTGCCTTCGGTGATGCCGCGGCCGAGCGCTGTCTTGTCGAAGTCCGACTGGTCGACATGGGCGAGGTCGTGGCGGCCGAGATAGGAGACGGCAAGCTCGCGGAACACATAGTCAAGGATCGAGGTCGCGTTCTTGATCGCGTCGTTGCCCTGCACCATGCCGGCCGGTTCGAACTTGGTGAAGGTGAAGGCCTCGACATATTCATCGAGCGGCACGCCATATTGCAGGCCGAGCGAGATTGCGATGGCGAAGTTGTTCATCATCGCGCGGAAGGCCGCGCCTTCCTTGTGCATGTCGATGAATATCTCGCCGAGGCGGCCGTCGTCGAATTCGCCGGTCCTGAGATACACCTTGTGGCCGCCGACGACCGCCTTCTGCGTGTAGCCCTTGCGGCGGTTCGGCAGTTTCTCGCGGTCGCGGTAAAGCCGCTCGATGACGCGCTCGACGATCTTTTCCGTCACCTGCACGGCGCGCTGGGCGGCCGGTGCGGCGATCAGTTGCTCGACCGCCTCGTCCTCGTCCTCGTCGTCATCGGCGAGCAGCGAGGCGTTGAGCGGCTGCGACAGCTTCGAGCCGTCGCGGTAGAGCGCGTTGGCCTTCAGCGCCAGCTTCCAGGACAGCATGTAGGCGTTCTTGGCGTCCTCGACCGTCGCCTCGTTCGGCATGTTGATGGTCTTGGAGATGGCGCCCGAGATGAAGGGCTGCGCCGCGGCCATCATCAGGATGTGGCTCTGGATCGACAGTGAGCGCTTGCCGATCTTGCCGCAAGGGCTGGCGCAGTCGAACACCGGCAGGTGCTGGTCTTTCAGAAATGGTGCTCCCTCAAGGGTCATCGCGCCGCAGACATGGATGTTGGCGGCGTCGATCTCCTTCTTGGTGAAGCCCAGCGCCGGCAGCATCTCGAAGGAGAAGTCGGAGAGCTGCTCGTCGGTGAAGCCGAGCGTCTCCTTCACCCAGTCGGCGCCGAGCGTCCACTGGTTGAACACGAACTTGATGTCGAAGGCCGACTTCAGCGCCGCGTTCAGCGCCGCGATCTTCTCGTCGGTGAAGCCCTTGGCCTTCAGCGTCGACGGATTGATGCCCGGCGCCTGGTTGAGGTTGCCGTGGCCGACCGCATAGGCCTCGATCTCGGCGATCTGGCTTTCGGAGTAGCCCAGCGTCCTCAGCGCTTCCGGCACGGCGCGGTTGATGATCTTGAAGTAGCCGCCGCCGGCGAGCTTCTTGAATTTCACCAGCGCGAAGTCGGGCTCGATGCCGGTGGTGTCGCAGTCCATGACTAGACCAATCGTGCCGGTCGGCGCGATCACGGTCGCCTGCGCGTTGCGGTAGCCATGCTCCTCGCCGAGCTCGATGGCGCGGTCCCAGGCAGCGCGGGCATGCTCGGCCAGCGCCTGCTGCTTGAGGTCGGACGCGACCAGCGGCACCGGATTGACGGCGAGCTTCTCGTAGCCGTCCTTGTCGCCGTAAGCGGCGCGGCGGTGGTTGCGCATGACGCGCAGCATGTTCTGGGCGTTGCGGTCATAGTCCGGGAAGGCGCCGAGCTCGGAAGCCATCTCGGCCGAGGTCGAGTAGGCGACGCCGGTCATGATCGCGGTGAGCGCGGCGCAGATGGCGCGGCCCTCGTCGGAGTCGTAGGGGATGCCCGAGGTCATCAGCAGGCCGCCGATATTGGCGTAGCCGAGGCCGAGCGTGCGGTAGTCGTAGGAGAGCTTGGCGATCTCCTTCGACGGGAACTGCGCCATCATCACCGAGATTTCGAGCACGACGGTCCACAGACGAACGGTGTGTTCGTAAGCCGCGATGTCGATCGTGCCGTCTTCCTTGCGGTAGGGCAAAAGGTTGATCGAGGCTAGATTGCAGGCCGTGTCGTCGAGGAACATGTATTCCGAGCACGGGTTGGAGGCCCGGATCGCACCGGCCGAAGCGCAGGTGTGCCAGTCGTTCATCGTCGTGTTGAAGTGCAGGCCGGGGTCGGCCGAGGCCCAGGCGGCGTAGCCGATCTTTTCCCAGAGGTGGCGTGCCTTCAGCGTCTTCAGCACCTTGCCGTCCTTGCGGGCGGTGAGCTGCCAGTCGCCATCGGCCTCGACGGCGCGCAGGAAATTGTCCTTCAGCGACACCGAATTGTTGGAGTTTTGGCCGGAAACGGTTAGATAGGCGTCAGAATCCCAGTCGGTGTCGTAGGTCTTGAACGACATCGAGGTGTAGCCCTGGCGGGCGAACTGGATGACGCGGTAAATATAGTTCTCCGGCACCGAGTTCCGCTTGGCCAACTTGATCTCGCGCTTCAACGCGGTGTTCAGCGCCGGATCGAAGCAGTCGTCGCCATTGCCTTCGCAATTGACGCAGGCCTTCATGATCGCTTCGAGGTGCTTCTTGACGATTTTCGAGCCGGTCACCAGCGAGGCGACCTTCTGCTCCTCATTGACCTTCCAGTCGATGAAGTCCTCGATATCGGGATGGTCGGCATCGACGATGACCATCTTGGCGGCGCGGCGCGTCGTGCCGCCCGACTTGATGGCGCCGGCCGCGCGGTCGCCGATCTTGAGGAAGCTCATTAGGCCGGACGAGCGGCCGCCGCCGGAAAGCTTCTCGCCTTCGCCGCGCAGCATCGAGAAGTTCGAGCCGGTGCCGGAACCGTATTTGAACAGGCGCGCCTCACGCACCCACAGGTCCATGATGCCGCCCTCGTTGACGAGGTCATCCTGCACGCTTTGGATGAAGCAGGCATGCGGCTGGGGGTGCTCGTAGGCGGACTTCGACTTGGTCAGCTTGCCGGTGAAGGGGTCGACATAGAAATGACCCTGGCTCGGACCGTCGATGCCATAGGCCCAGTGCAGGCCGGTGTTGAACCATTGCGGCGAGTTCGGCGCGACGCGCTGGGTGGCCAGCATATAGGCGAGCTCGTCACGGAAGGCGCGCGCGTCTTCTTCCGATTTGAAGTAGCCGCCCTTCCAGCCCCAATAGGTCCAGGTGCCGGACAGCCGGTCGAAGACCTGGCGGGCGTCGGTTTCCGAACCATAGCGCTCCGCTTCCGGGAGCTTGGCAAGTTCGGTCTCGTCCGCAACCGAGCGCCACAGGAAGGACGGGACGTCGTTCTCCTCGACCTTCTTCAGGCGCGCGGGCACGCCGGCCTTGCGAAAATACTTTTGGGCCAGGATGTCGGCCGCGACCTGGCTGAACTGGGCCGGCACATCGATGTTGTCCAGGCGGAACACCACCGAGCCATCGGGATTCTTGATCTCCGACAGGGCCTTGCGGAATTCGATCTCCGCATAGGCAGCCCTTTCTTGACCTGCTTGGTCTGGCTTGGTGAAGCGACGCTCGATGCGCATTGGTCCGGTCCCTTTTATCTATATATAGCGCTTTTCCCCAGGGATTGCTGCCCCAATGGCTAAAAGCGCGGTCCGCCGTTTGCCGGCATCGCGAGCAATGCCGGCATTCTCCTCGTCGCGGGTGCCGCCGTGCAGACAGCAAAACGCTTTGCCCAAGCATTTGCCCGGGCTGCAGGCCGACCCCCGCGGGTCCCTAACTGAAACTTTGGTCGATTCCCTCGTTCGAGGGAGGTTCACACTATCTAGGGTCGAGCCTGCCTGCAAACACTAAATATAGTGTTAACAGATCATTTTTTCCAGGCCGACAATTCTCCCTTTCGCCCACCCAAGCCCCAACATCCCAACGCTCCCGCCGGCCTCGTGAACAGGCGGAAATGCGGGCAAAAACGCACAAAATCCGGGAAAAAGACCGGCCTCTGAACTCTCCGGTCACGCCCGCAACAGGAGCGCATGGCCTATAAAAAGCGACTCGTTCTGACCCGTCAAGGATTCGTTTTTGTAGCTTTCGTGACCCCAATATGTTGTGTGTCACATATGTGGATAACGGGGACAGAAAGGGGCCTCCAAAAGCCTGGATTCGACGATCGTTGCGGACGAGTTCGCCGGGTGGCCCGGAGCCGAGCCCGACGAGCGGCTTTTCATTTTGGCTGGCTTGCACTATCTCTTGCGCTTGCGCGGGGGCGTGTCTTGTCAAGCCTAAAAGCATTCGTTACGCCCCGCTCATGACCATTACCGTTCGTTTCGCCCCATCGCCGACCGGCCGCATTCATATCGGCAACGCGCGCACCGCGCTGTTCAACTGGCTGTTCGCCATGAACAATAAGGGCCGCTACATCCAGCGCTTCGATGACACCGACGTTGCCCGCTCGACCCAGGAATTCGCCGATTCCATCCTGTACGACCTGCATTGGCTGGGCATTTTTCCGGATGTCACCGAATACCAGTCGCGCCGCGTCGAGATCTACGACGCGGCGGTCGAGCGGCTGAAGGCGGCGCGGGTGCTCTATGCCTGCTACGAAACGCCGGAGGAACTCGATCTGCGCCGCAAGGTGCGCCGCACGCGCGGCCTGCCGCCGGTCTATGGCCGCGAGGCGCTGACGCTGACGCCGGAGCAGGTGGCCGAATACGAATCCGACGGGCGCCGCCCGCACTGGCGCTTTCTTCTGCCGAACTTCACCGGCGACCCGCTGCAGCCCGAACGCACCGAGGTGCACTGGAACGACCTGGTGCGTGGCGAGGAGACCGTCGATCTCGCCTCGCTGTCGGACCCGGTCCTAGTGCGCGAGGACGGCACCTATCTCTACACGCTGCCTTCGGTGGTCGACGACATCGATATGAGCGTCACCCATGTCATCCGCGGCGATGATCACGTCACCAATACCGGCGTGCAGATCGCCTTGTTCCAGGCGCTGGGCGCCGAGCCGCCGGTGTTCGGCCACCACAATCTCTTGACCACCGTCTCGGGCGAGGGGCTGTCGAAGCGCACTGGCGCGCTGTCCATCGAAAGCCTGCGCGAGGACGGCATCGAGCCGATGGCGGTCGCCTCGCTCGCCGTGCTCGTCGGCACATCGGAGAACGTTACGGCCGCGCACGATCTCAACGAGCTCGCCGGGCATTTCGACCCGGCGGCGACGTCCAAGTCCGCCGCCAAGTTCGATCCCGACGAGTTGTTCGTGCTCAACCGGACGCTCATGCATCAAATGCCGTTCGAGGAGGCGCGCGACCGGCTGATCGTGCTCGGCATTTCCGGCGACAAGGCCGAGCCCTTCTGGCTGGCGGTACGCGGCAATATCGACCGCTTGTCGGACGCTGTCGCCTGGTGGAGAATCCTGAGTGACGGGCCGCAGGAGTCGGCGGAGTTCTCCGGCGAGGATCGCAACTTCCTCGACCAGGCGTTCGACCTGTTGCCGGAAGAGCCATGGAATGGCGCCGTCTGGAAGGACTGGACCGGCAAGATCAAGGAAGCGACCGGCCGCAAGGGCAAGCCGCTGTTTATGCCGCTGCGGCTGGCGCTCACCGGGCGGACTTCGGGGCCCGAGCTTTCAGATCTATTGCCGCTGATGGGTCGGGAAGGAACGCTGGCCCGACGACCCTGACCTTGCGCTGTTCCGGCGGCAGCGCCGATACCGGCGACTCCGGCACCTTGGTGGTCAGGCGCTTGATCGCTGCGCGGTCGAGCCCGCCTTCGGCATTGGCGAGCGTTTCGGGGTCGGCGCCAGGATCGGGTTTGGCGGCCGGTACCGGGACGAAGGGCGTGGCCTCGCTGTCCGGCTGCGACTGTTCCGGATTGGGCGGATTACCGGCGATGATCGAGAAGTTTTCAGCCTGGGCGTTGCAGCCGCATTGCGGCGACCGCGAGAAGTTCGCGCTCTTGTAGAGGTAGGCCGTCGGCAGCTCGCTGTAAGGGCGGCCGGTCACCGACGAGGTCATCGCCCCGGCATCGTCGTCCATGCCGCGCGTGTAGAAGACTTGCATCTCGGTGCCGGGGCAGCTCGATTCGCAATTCTTCTGGTCGCGCTCGAAATCGCCGTAGGAGGCGGCGTTCGACATCGGGAAGAAATAGCCGTCGCAAGTGCGTACGCACACCGTATGGAATTCGCCGTTGGGCTGCGGCAGGTCCAGGCCGTCCGGCTGGTTGATGATGCGGCGGATGTTGCGCACGCTGGGATCGTCGGACGGCACCTCCGATGCATCGGGCAACTCGAGAGGCTCGGTTTCCTGACCGCGGCCGAAAAGCTGTTCGAAGAGATTGCCGTTGCCATTGTCGCGCGCGGCCTCCTGAATAGGAGCGCGGCGCGGAGCGATCTCGTCGTCGCGGCAGCCATTGGCGTCGAGCGCCGCAAGGATGCGGCTGCGGTCGCGCCGGGTGCCGCCGCCGGCCAGCCGCTCGCGCTTGGCCTGCAAGGTGTCGAGATTGGCGTTCATGCGCTCGATCGAGGCATTGATCGCCGCGCATTGGCCGACATTGCGCGAAAACAGCGTGAAGCCGCAATTGGCATCGCTTGCCCGGCTGCGCGCCTTCGCCAGTTGCTCGCGCTGGCGGGCGATCGCGTCGTCATATTTGCGGATCAGGCCCGGGCCGCCCCCACCCCCGCTTGCGGCGGCGAGTTCGGCTTCGAGTTGGCGGCACGTGCGGGAGGCTGCTTGCGGCTCGGTCACGGCCACGGCTGAACCCGCCAGCGCTGCAAGCAGCGCCGCAAGGTGGGTCAGCTTCAACCCCGCGCCTTTCATTCGCCTGAAACCCCGATTGCCTGTGGCCGGAAGGCTACCGTGTTCGTGGTTAACTGTTTCCTAGTAAAGGCCACACCGATGCCAGCAAAAGCATGACGATTCCAACAAACGCAACGTTCCAAACGAGCGAGCGGAGCAGGGGAACGCCGAATGCATAGAGCGGAAGATAGACCAGCCTGGCCGAAAAATAGAGTCCGGCTCCCCACTTACTGAGCGCGGTCTCGTGGCCAGCCGCGTGGACAAGAAAAACCGCCGCCACGAACACCGGAAATGTCTCGACGAAGTTTCGCAGTGCCCTTTCCAGGCGCCCCGCTATCCCTGTGAGCGGAGGGACTTCGGCGTCTCGGGCGCTGGCCGTCCAGCGGTAACCTCGCTGGAAGCTCGCCGAATGCGAGGCGAGAACAATGTGAACGAAACAGAGCACGCAACTTGCGGCGAGCATGGCTAGTTCGAAGCTCATTCAACCCTCGCACCTGCCCATTCGTCTTTCGCGCTTGAATATCGAAACGTGACAGTGTGGCCGCGATGGCCGCCACCAACTTACGATGAAGCACCATCGGTGTTTACGGCCAAAGTGGTCCTCAACCCAGATTGGCGATCGCCTGCGCCTTGTGCGCGGCTTCCACCACCGCCAGCGCCGTCATGTTGACGACGCCGCGCGAGGTCACCGAAGGCGTCAGGATGTGCGCGGGCTTGTCGGTGCCGAGCAGGATCGGCCCGACATGCAGCGCGTCCATCATGGCGCGCAGCGCCGTCAGCGTGATGTTGGCCGAATCGAGGTTCGGGAACACCAGGAGATTGGCTTCCCCTTTCAGCCGCGAATGCGGGTAGACGCGCTGGCGCAGATGCTCCGAAAGAGCGGAGTCGGCATGCATCTCGCCATCGCACTGCAAATCCGGCGCGATGCGGGCGAGGATCGACGCCGCCTGGCGCATCTTCAGCGCGCCGGGCGAATCGCGCGAGCCGAAATCCGAATGCGACAGAAGCGCTGCCTTCGGTTCGATGCCGAAGCGCTGGATCTCTTCCGCCGCCAGCACGGTCATCTCAGCGATTTCCTCCGCCGTCGGATCGACCGAGACATGGGTGTCGGTGAGGAAGATGATGCCGCGCTGCGAGATCAGCATCGACAACGTCGAGAGATCGCGGTCCTTGATGCCGGGACGCGGCCCGATGATCAGCGTGACATTGCGCAGATGCCGCTCGAAGCGGCCTTCGAGCCCGCAAATCATCGCATCCGCATCGCCGCGCTTCAGCGCCAGCGCGGCGATCACCGTATTGTTGGTGCGCACCATGGTGCGGGCGGCTTCCGTCGTGATACCGCGGCGGCCGGCGAGCTCGATCAAGAGATCGACATAGTGGCGGTAGCGCGGATCGTCTTCCGGGTTGATCAGGCCGAAATCGACGCCCGGCCGGATGCGCAGGCCGTAGCGTTTCAGCCGCACCTCCACGACATGCGGGCGGCCGATCAGGATCGGCTCGGCGATGCCTTCCTCCAGCACTACCTGCGCCGCCCGCAGCACGCGCTCGTCCTCGCCATCGGCGTAGATGACGCGCTTGGCGCTCGAGGTCTTGGCCGACGAGAACACCGGCTTCATCACCAGGCCGGAGCGGAAGACGAAGCGGTTGAGCTTGTCGATATAGGCGGCGAAATCGGCGATCGGCCGCGTCGCGACGCCGGTGTCGCAGGCGGCTTTCGCCACCGCCGGCGCGATGCGCAGGATAAGGCGCGGGTCGAAGGGCGAGGGGATCAGGAAGTCCGGGCCGAACACCGGCGTCTCGCCGGAATAGGCGCGCGCGGCGACATCCGAAGGCTCTTCGCGGGCGAGGGCCGCGATCGCCCTGACCGCGGCCATCTTCATCTCCTCGTTGATGGCGCTCGCGCCGCAGTCCAGCGCGCCGCGGAAGATGTAAGGAAAGCACAGCACGTTATTGACTTGATTGGGAAAATCGGAGCGCCCGGTGCAGATCATGGCGTCCGGCCGGGCCGCCCTTGCCACCTCCGGCATGATCTCCGGCGTCGGGTTGGCGAGCGCCAGGATCAGCGGCTTCGGCGCCATGTGCTGCAGGAGCCCGGGCTTCAGCACGCCGGCGGCGGAGAGGCCGAGGAAGACGTCGGCGCCGGTGATGACATCGGCCAACGTGCGCGCTTCCGTGTCCTTCACATAAGGGTCTTTCCAGCGATCCATCTCCTCGACGCGGCCCTTGTAGGCGACGCCGAAACGGTCGGTGACCCAGATGTTTTCCACCTTGGCGCCGAGCGAGACCAAGAGGTTGAGGCAAGCGAGCGCCGCGGCACCGGCGCCGGAGGTCACGATCTTGATGTCGGCAATCGTCTTGCCGGCGAATTCGAGCCCGTTGAGCACCGCCGCCGCGACGATGATCGCCGTGCCGTGCTGGTCGTCATGGAAGACCGGAATGCTCATGCGCGCCTTCAGCCGCTCCTCGACCTCGAAGCATTCCGGCGCCTTGATGTCCTCGAGGTTGATGCCGCCGAAGGTCGGCTCGAGCGCGGCGACGGTCTCGACCATGCGCTCGATCTCGGGCGCGTCGATCTCGATGTCGAAGACGTCGATGCCGGCGAATTTCTTGAACAGCACCGCCTTGCCCTCCATCACCGGCTTGGAGGCGAGCGGGCCGATATTGCCCAGCCCAAGCACCGCCGAGCCGTTGGAGACGACGCCGACCAGGTTGGCGCGCGCCGTGTAGTCGGCGGCGGTCGACGGGTCGTCGCGTATCTCGAGGCAAGGGGCGGCCACGCCCGGCGAATAGGCAAGCGCGAGATCCCGCTGGTTGCCGAGCGGCTTCGTCGCCTGGATTTCGAGCTTTCCCGGGGTGGGGTACTTGTGGAAGAAGAGCGCGGCCTCGTCGAGGTCCGATCGGGCCGTTTTCTTGCTCTCGCCGTCCATTCGCGGCCCTCCCTGCGCTTCCTGCTTTCGAGCCTTTTAGCACGCGGCGGCGATTCTTCGCGACGCCAAATCACTCTGTCGGCGTTCACATTGCCGAAGCTGAAATAGGCGAGTTATTTCAGCCGTTTGAGGCAAGGTCCTCTGGTTTTGGCGGCAGCCGCGGGACCGACCCGGTCAGAACGCGCTGACATAGAGGCCGCCGTCAACCGGGATGTTCTGTCCAGTGAGATAGCCGGCGTGGACCGAGCACAGGAAGGCGCAGATCTGGCCGAATTCCTCCGGTGTGCCGAGACGCTTTGCCGGCACATCGGCGCTGATGCGGGCCTTCCGCGCGGCTGCCGCCGCCGGGTCTTCCGGCGTCCCGGCCTCATGCGCGCCGCGCAGCCGGTCGGTGTCGAGCTTGCCGGGCAACAGGCTGTTGATGGTGACGTTGCGGTCGATCACCGTGCGCGCCACGCCGGCAAGGAACGAGGTCAGGCCGGCACGGGCGCCCGATGACAGGTCGAGCCCCGGAATCGGCACATAGACCGACAGCGAGGTGATGTTGACGATGCGGCCGAAGCCGCGCTTGGCCATGCCGTCGATCACCGCCTGGATCAGCTCGATCGGCGTCACCATGTTCTGCGTCACGCCTTCGAGGATCTTTGCGCGGTCGAGCTCCCGGAAATCGCGAAGCGGCGGGCCACCATTGTTGTTGACCAGGATGGCCGGGTCAGGGCAGGCGGCGAGCAGCGCCTTCTGCACCTCCGGCTTCGAGACGTCACCGGCGATCTCGACCACCTCGACGCCGAATTTTTCGCGGATTTCCTGCGCGGTCTTCGCCAGCAGCTCGGCGTTGCGGCCGTTGACGACGAGGTCGACGCCGGCTTCGGCCAGCGCGATGGCGCAGCCGCGCCCAAGTCCCTTGCTCGAAGCGCAAACGATGGCCTTCTTGCCGCGAATGCCGAGATCCATGGTGGTTTCTCCTTTTTTGAGGCCGGCAAGCTACCGCCTGGGCTGGACCAACCGCAACCGTCATACGGTTGTTGCATGAATCGAGGCATAGGCACGCGAAAGAAAGGTGGAAATCGCGATGTCCGGTCCAGAGCCCCGCACTTTTCGCACCATGTTCATTTCCGACGTGCATCTCGGCTCGAAAGCGGCCAAGGCCGATTTCCTGATCGATTTCCTGCGCCACCACGACGCCGATACCATCTATCTGGTCGGCGACATCGTCGACGGCTGGCGCCTGCGGCGCAGCTGGCATTGGCCGCAGAGCCACAACGACGTGGTGCAAAAATTGCTGCGCAAGGCGCGCAAGGGCGCCTTGATCACCTACATCGCCGGCAACCACGACGAGTTCGCCCGCCAGTTCCAGGGCGTGCATTTCGGCGGCATCGTCGTTGCCGACCGCGCCGTCCACGAGACCGCCGACGGCAGGCGGCTGCTCGTCATCCATGGCGACCAGTTCGACACGGTGGTGCACAACCAGCGCTGGCTCGCCTATCTCGGCGACTATGCCTATGACACGGCAATGCTGGTCAATCGGGTCGTGACCAAGCTGCGCCATCTGCTGGGCCTGCCTTACTGGTCGTTCTCGTCCTGGGCCAAGGTCAAGGTCAAGAAGGCGGTGAACTTCATCGGTTCGTTCCAGACGGTGCTCTCCGAGGAGGCGCGGCGCTCGCATGTCGACGGCGTCATCTGCGGCCACATCCACCATGCCGCGATCGAGAACTATGGCGACGTGCAGTACATCAACACCGGCGACTGGGTGGAAAGCTGCACGGCTGTGGTCGAGCATTTCGACGGCCGCATGGAAATCCTGACCTGGGCGCATGTGCTGCCCGAGGTTGCATCCGGCAAGGATGCGCCGGTGCCCGTCGATATCGTCGATCTCAAGGGCAGGGCGGTCAAGGCAGCCTGAGCGCCTTTGCGCCTTCTCGGGCCGAGGCTCCTTGTCTTTCAACAGCTTTAGCCTGATCGATTGGTCCAGGCAGTTCCGCCGCGCCTTGCCTCATGTTAGGGATCGAAACGCGTTGCGGGTCGTGGAATGCAGCGTAATTGGATCGATTCATGTCGCTGCCGCCGCTATCGCCTGAACAACTCGTCAAGCCCGCCCATTTCGAACTGCGCATGAGCCTGATCTTCGCGACATTGTTCGTGTCGCAGGGGACGCATCTGCCCTATTTTCCGCTCTGGCTGCAGGCAAAAGGTTTTCATGCCGAACAGATCGCCGTCATCCTGGCCGCGCCGATGTTCCTGCGCGTCGTGACGACGCCGATGCTCACCGCGCTTGCCGACCGGGCGAAGGATCGGGCCGATGTCTATATCGCGCTGGTCGCGGCATCGATGATCCTTTCAGCCGGCTACTTCCTGCCGGCCACCTATGCGATCGTGCTCGCCATCTCGCTGCTTTTGACGATCCCCTGGACACCGCATTCGCCGATGGCCGATTCGCTGGCGCTGTCGGGCGTGCGCCGCTTCGGCTCCAACTACACCGCCATGCGCAAATGGGGTTCGATCTCCTATCTCTGCGCCAATGTGGTGGGTGGCTTCATCCTGGCAGCCACGGGCCCTCAAGCTGTTCCGGCGATCATCTTCGTGGCCCTTGCCGCGGCCCTTGTCGCGGGACTGTGGGCGCCGCGCATGGGCAAGCCCCGCAAGGCGTCGCCGTTGTCGGCGACCGACATCCAGCATTCCGCCCCGAGCCTCTTCAACGCCTATTTCCTCTATTTCACGCTCGGCGTCGGCATCATCACCGCCAGCCACGCCTTTCTCTACGGCTTCGTGTCGATCTACTGGAAGTCGATCGGCATCGGCGATTCCGTCGTCGGGCTGCTGTGGGCCTGGGGTGTGGTCTCCGAGGTCTGCATGTTTGTGTTCTTCAACCGCATTTTCGCTTCCGTCTCGGTCGTCAGGGTCATGGTGCTCGCCGGCATCGGCTCGATCGTGCGATGGATCGCCTTTCCACTGGTCTGGCCGCTCGGCCTGGGAATCGCCGGCTTCTTCGGCGTCCAGGCGCTGCATTCGGTGTCGGTGGCGATGGTGCTGATCGGCTTGCAGAAAATGATCGGCGAAACGGTGTCCGAAGAGCGCACGGGCGCGGCGCAAGGCATCGCCTTTTTCTTCAACGGCTTCTTCATGGCCGCGGTGACGCTTGCCTCCGGACCGCTCTATGACCGTCTCGGTGTTGACGGGTTCCTGGCGATGATCCCGATCGCGATCATCGGCCTGGTGCTGATCGGCCTTGCCGCGCGCTCAGCCCCACAGCGCCCGCTCAGGGGGTGACACCAGCGATCCCTGGTAGACCAGGCCGGGCTCGCGGTCACGCGCCAAGAGCAACGGCCCGTCGAGGTCGACGAAGTCGGCTCCTTGAGCCAGCAGCACGGCCGGCGCCATGGCAAGCGACGTGCCGACCATGCAGCCCACCATGATGCCGAAACCCAGTTCTCGTGCGCGGTCGCGAAGGATCAGCGCTTCGGTCAGGCCGCCAGACTTGTCGAGCTTGATGTTGACGGCGTCGTAGAGGCCGACCAGCGCTTCGAGGTTCTTCGCCTCATGCACGCTTTCGTCGGCGCATATCGGCACCGGATGCGCGATCTTGCGCAAGATGGCGTCGCGGCCGGCGGGCAGCGGCTGCTCGATGAGCGCTATGCCGTGCTCGGCGGCAAAGGCAAGGTTTTCCGCGATGTTGTCATCCGTCCAGCCCTCGTTCGCGTCGAGGATGATACGGCTTTGCGGCGCGGCTTCCGTCACCGCGCGGATCCTTGCCGTGTCGTTGTCACCGCCGATCTTGACCTTGAGCAGTGGCCGCGATGCATTGGCTCGTGCCTGCGCGGCCATCGCCTCAGGCTCGGCGAGCGACAGCGTGTAGGCGGTTTCCAGCGCCTTCGGCGAAACAGCGCCGATCGCGTCCGCCACCGGCCTGCCGCTCAGCTTGGCCTCGAGGCCCCACAAGGCGCAGTCGACGGCGTTGCGTGCCGCGCCGGCCGGCATGGCCGCGAGCAGGGCGGCGCGACCGATGCCGCCGATGATCTGGCCGCGCATCGCCTCGATTGCGGCACGCACGCCCTCCATGGTCTCGCCGTAGCGCTTGTAGGGAACGCATTCGCCGCGCCCGGCATGACCATTCTCGCCGATCGTCACGGTGATGACCTCGGCCTCGGTTTTCGATCCGCGTGAGATGGTGAAGGTGCCCGCGATCGGGAATCGCTCGGCCTCGACCGAAATGACACGCGCCATATTTTTCTTCTCCGGCTGTGCGACACCGGTCTGCCGGCAAATCGACACGCCAGTCCCGTCACGCTAAACAGGACGCCATGTTGACCATCCGCAAACGCGACGCAAGCCGCACGCCCGCCGGTGAGGCCAATCACCAGCCGCGCATCGCCGTCGGCGAGGAAGGCGACGTGCTGGCTTGCGCCTTTTCCGGTGTCTGGACGACGCGGACCGTGGCATCGGTCGACGCCGAGATGCGCAAGATCGAAAAGCGCAACGGCGCCAAGACACTGATGCTCGATCTTTCCAAGATCGAGAAGTTGGATACGGCCGGCGCCTGGCTGATCGATCGGCTGGCCAGCGCCTTCGAGAAGAAGGGCGTCGAGGTCCATGTGCAGGGGCAGAGCGAGATCGCCTCGATCCTGCTCGGCGCCGTCGGCGAGGCGGTGCGGCGCGAGCCCGAATCGGGACCGGCCGGCCCGCCCAACATCATCCTGCGCGCGCTGGAGCTGGTCGGCCGCCGCGTCTACGAGATGCGCGACGACTTCCTCGCCTCGATGAACATCCTCGGCGCCACCATCCGCGGCGCGCAGATGAAGCTTGGCCGCGGCCATGCGGTCAATCCGGCCGCGATCTTCAACCAGATCGACCGCATGGGCGTCGGCGCCATTCCCGTGGTGGTGCTGATGTCGGCCATCGTCGGCGCCATCGTCGCCCAGCAGGGCGCCTATCAGCTCAGCTATTTCGGCGCCGACATCTTCGTCGTCGACCTCGTCGGCGTGCTGATCCTGCGCGAGCTCGGCGTGCTGATGACGGCGATCATGCTCGCCGGCCGCTCGGGAAGCGCCATCACCGCCGAGATCGGCTCGATGAAGATGCGCGAGGAGGTCGATGCGCTGAAGGTGATCGGGCTCAACCCGATCGGCGTGCTGGTATTTCCGCGGCTCGTCGCGCTGGTGATTGCGCTGCCATGCCTGACGATCATCGCCAATTTCGCCGCGCTTGGCGGCGGCATCATCGCCGCATGGCTCTATTCCGACATTCCGCCGGCTGCGTTCATCGACCGGCTGCGTGTCGCCATCGACCTCAGCACTATCTTTGCCGGGCTGATCAAGGCGCCGTTCATGGCCATGATCATCGGCACCATCGCGTCGGTCGAAGGCATGAAGGTCGGCGGCAGCGCCGAATCGCTCGGCCGCCATGTGACCGCCTCGGTGGTGAAGTCGATCTTCGTCGTCATCATCCTCGACGGGCTTTTCGCCATGTTCTACGCAGCGATCGAGTTCTGAGATGGCAGTCGCAAGCGGCAATGGGGTCGAGACGACGCAAAACGCGGATGAAAGCGAAATCGTGCTTTCGGTCCGGGACGTCACCGTCGCCATCGAAGACAAGCTGATCCTCGACAAGCTTTCGCTCGACATCAAGCGTGGCGAGATCCTGGGTTTCGTCGGCGCCTCGGGCGCCGGCAAGTCGGTCTTGCTGCGCACCATCCTCGGGCTGATGCCTAAGCAATCCGGAACCATCAGACTGTTCGGCGTCGACGTCGACAAGGCAAGCGAGGTCGAGCGCCTGCGCATCGATATGCGGCTTGGCGTCCTGTTCCAGCACGGCGCGCTGTTTTCGGCGCTGACGGTGCTGGAGAACGTGCAGGTGCCGATGCGCGAATATCTGGACCTGCCGAAGGCGCTGATGGACGAGCTCGCCATGCTGAAGGTCGAGCTGGTCGGGCTGCCGCCGGACGCGGCGCAGAAATTCCCCTCCGAGCTTTCTGGCGGCATGATCAAACGCGCGGCGCTGGCGCGCGCGCTGGCGCTAGATCCGGACATCGTCTTTCTCGACGAGCCGACCTCCGGCCTCGATCCGATCAGTGCCGCCGAGTTCGACGAGCTGGTCGTCAAGCTGCGCGATACGATGGATTTGACGGTTTACATGGTCACGCACGACCTCGACACGCTGTTCACCGCCTGCGACCACGTGGCGGTGCTCGGCAAGAAGAGGGTGCTGGTCGAAGGCACGATCGACGACATGCTGAAGAGCGAAGAGCCGTGGGTCAAATCCTATTTCCGCGGAAAACGCGCCCGCCAACTTGATCTTGCGGCGCGCGCATAGCCATAAGTGGGGCAATGGAAACCAGAGCCAACTATGTAATTGTCGGCATCTTCACGCTGGCCGCGATCCTCGCGGCCTTCGCCTTCGTCTATTGGACGGCCGCAATCGGCGAGCGGGGCGAGACGACTCTTCTGCGTGTGCGCATCCCGGGCTCGGCTTCCGGCCTCGGCCGAGGCAGCTTCGTGCTCTTCAACGGCGTCAAGGTGGGCGACGTCAAACGGGTCTATATCGACGTCGACAATCCGACCGTCGCCATCGCCGACACCGAGATCGACCGTATGACGCCGATCACCAAATCGACGCAGGCCGATATCGGGCTTGCCGGCCTTACCGGCCAGGCCAATATCGAGCTGAAAGGCGCCGATCCCAAGGAAGTGAAGCTGCTCGACCAGGCCGAGAAAGAAGGCAGGGTGCCGGAGATCGTCGCCAATCCGTCGGCCGTGACCAACCTGTTGCAGACGGCGCAGAACATCTTCACCCGTGCCGACAAGGTGCTTTCAGAGCTCGAGGGCTTCACCAAGGACGTTCGCGGTCCGCTGACGCAGACCGTCAAGAACGTCGAGACCTTCTCCGACGCGCTGGCCAAGAATTCGGATGGCATCGACAAGTTCCTGTCCGCCGTAAGTTCGCTTTCGGACCAGTTGAAGGCCGTTTCCGGCAGGCTGGACAGCACGTTAGCGGCGGCCGAGGGCTTGCTGAACTCCGTCGACAAAGACCGGATCAAGAGCATCGTCGCCAATGTAGACACGGTTACGGCGAACCTTAAGGAAACCAGCAAGCAATTTGATACCACCATCGACAACGTCAACACGGCGGTCAACTCGATCAACGATTTCGCCAAGCAGACGCAAGGCACGCTGGCCAAGGTTAATGGCGTGCTCGACGGCATCGATCCGGCTGAAGTGCGCACGGCGCTGGCCAACATCCAGAAGGCCAGCGACAGCGCCAACAAGGCGGCCGCCGACATCGCCAAGGTCACCGACAAGATCGCCAACCGCTCCGACGACATCAACGACACCATCAAGAATGCCCGCCAGCTCGCGCAGCGCCTCAACGATGCCTCGGTGCGCGTCGATGACATCCTCGAAAAGGTCGACCATTTGCTCGGATCCGGCGAGGCCAACGGCGTGATAGCCGATGCGAGAGCGACGCTGAAATCCTTCAAGCAGGTCGCCGATACGCTGAACGCCCGCCTCGGCACCATCACCGACAATCTGGCGCGCTTCTCCGGTTCGGGGCTGCAGAATGTGGAGGCGCTGGTGCAGGACAGCCGGCGCTCGATCAACCGCATCGAGGAGGCGGTGACCGATCTCAGCCGCAACCCGCAACGCATACTGACGGGCGGCGAGGGAGAGGTCCGTCAGTTTGACGGCAGGGCGCGGCGTTGACTTCGGCTGCCGCGAACGCCAAGAAGATGGGTTGCAGCTGTAGGTTGATCGTAAGGTCCGGGGACAACGGGGATCGCGCGTGAAGTCAGTGAGAGGGTTGAAGTCGGTCGCTGCCGCGGCGCTCGTGTTGACGCTCGCTGGCTGCGCGGCGCTGGGAGGCAAGCCGGCGCCGCTCGATACGTTCGAGCTTTCCGCGCCTTCGGTCGACATGCACGGCCATAGCCGCCGCCAGATCCTGATCGCCCAGCCTTCGGCGCTGAAGGCGCTGGACAGCCAGAACATCGTCATCAGGCCGTCAGACCAGTCGATCCAGTTCCTCAAGGGCGCGCAATGGGCGGACCGCCTGCCGCTGATCGTGCAGGCAAGGCTCGCCGAGACCTTCCAGCGCTCGGGCAGCTTTGCCGGCGTCGGCAAGCCGGGCGAGGGGCTGGCGATCGATTACCAGATCATCGTCGAGGTGCGGTCCTTCGAAGTCCGGGTGAATGGCGGCGCGCATGCCGACGTCGACCTGTTCGTGCGCATCCTCAACGACCGCAACGGCGAGGTGCGCGCCTCGAAGAGCTTCACGGCGAGCGCGCCGGTCTCGGGCAGCGGCAACGCCGCCTATGTCGGCGCGCTGGACAACGCGTTTGGCCAGGCAGCTAAGGACATCGTCCGCTGGACGGACTCGGTGATCTGATTGTCGCCCGCTGGGGGCACGTTGCCCGAACCACAGCGATCTCCGCGCCAAGCCGGAACAGGATGCTGGGCAACAAGCTGGACTAACAAACGTCGGCGCCGGCCCGCTCGGATAAAACAAAAGGCGGGAACGTGTCCCGCCATTTTGTTACTCGCCTAACGACCGCTCAGTGCAGGCGGCCGCTGGCGTGGGCAAGCATCGTGTAGACCTTGCCGGTGTCCGACGTCAGATAGGTCTGCGCCATGATGTTGTCGCGGTCGTTGCGCGAGACATCCTTGAGCAGCTTCTCGAAATCGTCGCAATAGCGGTCGACGGCGGCGCGGAACTCGGCCTCGGCCTGATACTTGCGGCGTATCTCGTCGAAGGTCTGCTGGCCCTTCAGCGTGTAGAGCCGGCGCGTGAACACGTCGCGTTCGCCGCGGCGATAGCGGTTCCACAGCTCGATCGAGGCGTCATGGTCGATGGCGCGCGCGATGTCGACGGACAGCGAGTTGAGCGATTCCATGACATGCAGCGGCGAGCGCTGGGCAGGGGTCGCGCGCGGCGCTTCCGCGGGCGCCGCCGGCTTCAGCTCTTCCTCGCGCGAGGCGTTGGTCAGGAGATCACGCACCCAGCCACCCTGCGGCGTGCGGCCGTTCGGATCGCGGCGCGGGGCTTCGGCGGGGCGCTCGACATCGAGCGTGCCGCGCAGCGT